>JBDKGS010000015.1:0-31630 GCA_039798065.1 Fibrobacterota bacterium
AGCTCCTACAGAAAGATTGGGTAGGCGCTGTGGACACTCTTCTGCATTTCACAAGCAAGACAGAAGAAGTGAAAAAAAAGGGAACGAACGTAAGCACTCCGGTAATGCAATACCTTACCAGGCGGGTAAAGGAAGCTCGATATCTTGCTGACGGGCTTACAGATCCAGAGCAACAACAAAGAGCACGAGCATTGATCAAGGCCAGGGAAGATGAATGGCTTGCTGCCAGAGGAGAGGCGATCAAGTGAACGCAACAATTAAACTCGGGATATTCCTATGGGTTGGCTCTTCGTTTGCCGCCACTTCAACTCAATGGGTCTTGAATTACAAAGGTGGCCGTAATTTCAACGACGCACCAGCGCGCGCATTATTGAAGTCTATCGCCCCAACGGACTGGGCGGATGAAATTTCAGACAGGATGACCATTCCCCCTACACTCGACACCGTTTTTGGAGATAGCATCGCCCTGTTTTCGTCATGCAAATTTCAAAGTTGCGACGAGAAGTTGGCTTTCGTCTTCGATTTGAAGGCTAACTCCGGTGTATTTATCGATGCAGATCAGACGGAGGCACCGAGTTCCGTCTTGGTTCTCTCAAAGACATGCACCAGAGAGGAATATGAAAACCGTTACCGCGCTTTCTTCGATTCATGGAAGCGTAAAGAGAAGATTCTCGTAAGTTCCGAGATTTTCTGGATGAAACCAACACCGTCCGATACAGCTCTAATGAAAGCGCATGATGCGGCGTTGAAAGAGTTTAAGGCTAGGAAAACGGTGTCGACGATGGATGTTTTCCTCTCGTCGGCGAGCAAGTCGTCAGCTCTGTATGGCAGCTTCAATGTTGCAGCAAACAACGACCTCGGCTTTTTCCTCGAACAAGCCAACCGCGCAGCCGAGGCAATTCCTGTCCTCGAGAAGGTCGTAGGCTTCGATCCCACTCGCACTCCCGCCTACCTCAACCTAGCCGACGCATATGCCAAATCAAGCGATAAAGCCAAGGCCAAGGTGAACTACCAGAAATACGTCGAGCTGATGGAGAAGGGTGGCAAGGGAGCCAAAATCCCTGCTCGCGTTCGAGCCTATCTGAAGTCCTAAACCCGTGCTTCACAATGAATCGCCTCCGCTCACATTGCCTCCACTGCGCTGAGCAATTTTTGTCATTCCAGAGCATCAATAAAGCCCTGAAGATCCTTATCCTAGCCGCAGGACTCTCCCTAGCCACCCCCGACCGAACCGTCATCACCGACATCCCCAATTGGAAACACCCGACCAAAGCCGTGTTCCAAAGCAAAGGGATCGCGATCCATAGCGTGGTTCTGGTCAACAAGACCAAGCCCATCTTCCATGTGACATTTCCCGTCACCCCGAGCACATGCGACACCAACGCATTGAGCCAGACTCTTCGAGAGGTCAGCAAGGCGAACGGCTACTGGTCGTACGCCATCATCGATTCCACCTCGAAGTCGACCTTCTTGAAAGCCGAAGTGAGTGGCGATCCAAAGAAGCGACAAACCACCGGCATCGATTATCAGGTCCGGCAGCCTTGCTTCAGTGAATCCGTCGCCATGAAAAGTTTCGCTTGTTCCGCTGGGTTGCTCGAGGTCTTCGATCGGTCGGTGGAACCCGACGCATTCAACTACGAGTTGCGATTTCAGAAGTCGTCTGCTCGGTTCTCCTCGGGTGCATTCAGCTTGGATGGCATTCAGGAGGCCAAAGGCCAATCGGCCGCAAAGGCCAGCACGTTTCTCGTGGCGACATTTTCCGGACCAGGCATGAATTGCCACGAGCAATACAGAGTTTTCCAAATTGCCACAACGGGAAAAATCGAGGTTTCGGAGCCATTCGGAATGTGCAGTGAGATCGCCGAAATCAAACGAAGCGGTGAGAGCGTCCTGATCAAGACCACCAGCGAGATGGAAGGCGTACCACCGGCAAGTTTCCTTTGGAAAGACGGGAAGCTGATCGAGAGCAAGACTCCCTGATGCCCCACCCTCCCCGCGCGCTCCTTCTCCTGATCCTCGCGATACTCACCGGCTGCAAGTTCGGAAGCGATTCACAAAATCTGTCCTACACGTCGTTCATGGAAAACCGGTACGGCTCCCCCTCGCAGGACTCGGCAACCTGGACGGATTCTGTCGGGACGCTCTCCGAAGCCTGTGTCCGGTCGGAGATCGGCGTCCACGAGCAACCTCACCTCTTGCTGGCCGTCTGCAGCAAGCCATCCGAAGCCAGCCACCCCACCGATGGGCTCGTCGACCTCTATGTCCTGCGCGGAAGCTGGGATGATTTCGTGGTGGCGGCCGAAACCACCGGGATCGGCAGTGGGAGCAACGGCAATCCCGGGGACGTGCGCGCCCTGCGTCTTGGGGCCAACTTCTATGGTTTCGAGATCCGTGGCGGGTATCTGGGCCAAGGCCAATATGTTGAGAACACCTCCTGGTACGCCCCCAGTCGCTCGAACGGAATCCACCTCGTCTACCAGGCCACCTCGCTCGACGATGGACGGGAGACCATCGAGTGCGTCGACGATTCCTTGGCCTGCGCCATGGAGAGCAGACTTGCGTCGATCGACTCTTCGCGCATCGATCTGAGGACATTTCCTGTCCAACTCGTCGACACTCTCCTGAGGCGAGGCACGATCCGGCAGCGCTCCACGCGGATCGAATTCGACAAGAACAAGTGGAGCTACCCTACGCCCAAGATGCTGTCGGAGGAAAGCGAATGATCGCGAAAACCGGTTCGACATTTACTGTCGTCATGGCTGCGGCATTCGCCGCCATGGGGTTTGCGAAAGACCCAGTCTTTTCGAGCATCTACACCGACGAATCCGCCTGTAAAGGTTTCGACCCCTGCGAGGAGGACTCCACCAGTTGCGGCGGTGATGGCTATTCCGAGTGCCAAGGCCCCAAGGGCTACTACCTGTACGAATCCTATAGCGCCTTCTCCACCATGCGCAATGTCCAAAACCGAACCATCGAACATTGGCAGGTTCAGCTCTCTCCGACCTCCGGTCTTCAGATGCAGACCTATGGACAGAAAACGGAATGGAGACTTGCTGACGGCATCCCCTTCGCAGTGATTCAACGCACCCGCGAATGCGATCCCGACGCGCCCAAGAATTGCCTTGAATTCCTGCTGGTGCGCGGACTTCGCGGCTACGAATCAATCCTAAGCGATGTCGACGCGAAGAAACCCAACGCGAACGCGCAAGCTCACTCCATCGCCGACAACGGCTTCCTGCATCTGAAGCGAACCTCTTCCAGCGCAATCATTTCTCCTCGCAAAGACAATTAGTGGCTTGAAGACGCCTCGATTCCCTCCTTCAAACCCGTCAATCCCATCCACTCGGGATTGACGTGGAAACCGCATTGTCTTCTGTGCATCGCAATCGGGAAGGGATCCGGTACTCCTGCCAGACCTATTGAACCAGGCCCTAATCACCGACCCGAGAAACCGCGCCTTACTGTGATCCTCCTCACCACCCTCTGCACCTCAGAAGGAAAAGCTCGGCAATCACGGCCCTACCGGGGAATCATTGCCTATTTTCTAGGCATCGTTTCCCCCCTTTGAGGAGCACCGCGTCCCATGCCAGGTAAACCAGCCGCACGACTGACCGACATGACCGCCCATGGTGGAATGATCACCGGTCCCGGCGTGCCCACAGTTCTCATTGGGAAGATGCCCGCAGCCACGCTGGGAGACATGCACGTGTGCCCCATGGTCACACCCGGTGTGCCCCCCATCCCGCACGTGGGCGGCCCCATCACCCTGGGAAGCACCGGCGTGTTCATCGGCAAGAAGCCCGCGGCGCGCATGGGCGACATGGCAGTTTGTGTCGGGCCTCCGTCGAGTATCGTGCTCGGCTGCTTTACGGTCATGATCGGCGAAGCGGGAAGCGGATCGTCGGCAGGTCCCGCTCCCGCGGCGGCAGCTGCAGCAGCAGCGAAGATGACGGGGGTCAAATCGGTGCAGGCCATCAAGCCCCCGGAGCACAAGGAAACCAAGACCGAGAACCATTTCATCCATGTGCAAACCTTGGACAAGAAGAACAAGCCCCTCGCCGGTTTGGTCTACAAGCTCAAGGACCCGAACGGGGTGCAGATGAATGGCGCGACCACGGCCAAGGGCGAAATCCGTCACGAGGGATACGCCAAAGCCGGCAGCTACGAAGTCCAGATTCTGTCCATGTCCAACGCGAAATGGGCCGCATCCAAAGGTGAGATCGGCAAGTCGGTGGAAATGTCGGTGGATCTCGATGGCGTCGATGACGGCGACCCCGTGGTGTTCTATGTCACCGGAGAGATCAACGACAAACGCAAGGTCTGGTTCGACAGCGTTCCTGCTGCGGCGTCCGGAAAAAAGGCCAAAGCGAACTGGGCCATCGACGAACAGAAGCTCCAAGAGCTGATGGCGGGCCAGATCGGCGAACTGACGGGCGTGACATTTCTTGCCGTGTGCGAAAACGCGGCGGCGGCATCGGGCAAGCTGGAAGTCGAAGCCGACCACACCTACGTCTTCAAGGACCGCAAGGGCCGCCCCATCGGCAACACCGAGATGGAGGTCGAGACAAAACCCGGCAAGGTCGAAAAGAAGAAGACCGACGCGGAAGGCGTGATCAAGCTCGGCAAGGGGCGCATCGGCGCCCATCGCATCGGACATTCCCCCGCCGCAGGAGCAAAGAAGTGAGCAACGGAAACTCGATCGACGAAGGCGGCGAATCCCAGGTCCCGGCGACGGGAACGAGGGAGGTCCATTACAAACAGAAACTGACGATCAAGAAACTGGCCGACAAGCTGGTGGAAATCGAAGCCGACAAAAAATGGGGCTACGAGATCGCGCTGTTAGGTGTCGAATCCCTTGATTACACAGGCATTTGCGAACTGTGCGACATCGACGACATCAACAACGATCCGCACTTGATGCCCAGTCGGTTCATGCTGTTGAAAGGCGCCACCGACAAAGGACTGGAGGCGAAGAAACATCTCGACGCGTTTCCCTATCCTCTTACCGCGGGTTCGAAAGAAACCATGAGCGTGCGCAGCCTCAGGCGCCACCTGATCCTTGCTGGATTCCTTTCCGAAGAACTCGACGACCCGGCCGATACGAAAACCGACTACGAGCTCGATTCGGCCATCTACGACGCGGTCTGTGCACACATCGACTGGGCGGCCCTGGCAGTGGATGGCGAACTCAAGGGCGGCACCCACAAGGTGCAGAAGGGCGATTGCCTCTCTGATATCGCAGACCAATACGGCATCCGCGAATGGCGTTTACTCTACCAACTCAACAAGGACGCCCTGGGCGAGAATTGGGATGTGCTCAAGGATGGCTTGGAGCTGACATTGCCCGATAAACAGCACAATCCGTTGGTGGAATGGTTCCATACAAACGACTGGGCTGCATTCTTGAATCCGGACAAGGGATACGAATACACTGGCAAGTATTTGAGCCTGACATTTCTTGACGAAAAGGACGATACCCTCGAGTTCAAGGACGAGAAGGGCACCAAGGTAAAGCGCAAGTGCGAGATCTATGTGACAGGTCCTGTCGCATCGTTGTTGCACAGTCTGGAATTGGAAGGTGGCGACGACCTGGACGTGGTGATCCCCGACACGCAGAGCATTGGGCTGTGGGTCGAAGGCGAAGCCATATCGTTCAATGGAACGCAGTGGCCGCCGTTCGCCGAGTTCCAGGAAAGCGATGCGGGCGAATCATACGGTTCCGGCGTATACAGGAACGAAGTCGAGCTTTCCTGGGATGAAGGCGAGGAGGAAGAGGAGCTCGACACCCCGGAAACGGCTTCGATCGGAGACTTGAAATCGACCATCCCCAACTTGGCGAATCCCGCAAGCGAGGCGGCACGTCAAATTCCGTCATCGCCACGCGGACCTTTCTAACCGAGTTCGAAGACAGGATCACCGGATGTCCAAGACAGCAAGCAAGCCCAAAGACCAAGGCAAAACACCTCCACGTAGCAGCGGCAGCCTTTCGCAAGCAGTGAAACCTGTCAGTACGAAGTGGCAGAGCCTCAAGATCAGCTGGGCCGTGCCCGGTCGCGAAACTTTGGGAGAGACCACGCGATTTCCCTTTGTGAAACTGAATCCTCGGAAGGATTTCAGCGCCAAGCCGTACATCTCGAAGTACAACTTCGATCCCGGCGAGAACTTCGACGACCCGGATCCTCTACCCGAAGCGCCCAACCCTCTTGCCCTACAAGGCAAGAGGACAATTCCTGCCTTCCGCGAAAAAATCGTGTTCGAAACCCTCGACCAGCGAATTCTTCGGGAAATGAAGGAAGAGAATGCTCGATTCTTTTCCGCTGAATCGACCTCCACCAAAGGAGTCCAGGAAGAAGCCGTAAAGCGCATGGCCTTGGCGAGGGTCGAGTTGAAAAAAGCCGCGAAACCGGTCATCTGCACGAATGTCGAGCAGTGGATCGAAGTCGAGATCGACTTGAAGAAGGATGTTCCCAAAGGTCCTGCGCTGCATGTTTGGGCGTTCTTGCAGCCAGCGAGGCTCGCAGCGAACAAGGATCGGCTGGCGAAGGACCATGCGCACGCCCCCGATGATTTTCCACGTTCAGGTTGGGCCGAATACAAGATCGACCCGCAGTTGAATCGCGCGGAGCGCTCGGTCTGGAAAGGCGGGGTTCTCGTGACCGCACGCCTGAGCGACAAGGACTGGATCTGTAAGAAGCTTGACGCCCCACGACGCGGAGCAGCGGTCAGCTACACCTACAAACTGAAGGTGATCGTCCGCAACGACAAGACGATGGAGGACCTGGAGCGAGAACGCGCAGGAAAGAAGCGGACAGATTCTGGCGATATTGAAGCGGGCTGCTGGCTCAAGGTTTGGGCGCGCGACCCGAACGCCGGCTTCACGAAAAGTCCGAGGGACGACGAGTCCGATTCGGTCGTGCAGTCCATGGACAGCCAATCGCCGCGCACCATCATCCGCGACCCTCGCTTCTGGGAAAGCGAGAGCATCATGAACCCGTTCGCGACCAAAGGGTGCCACGGATTCCTGCGTTCCCGAATGCTACTTGGAGAGCCAGGCTCGCAAGTCGGATGGCAGCCGGTCTACGTCCTGCTCGTAAATGAAGATGCACTCGATAAAATGGTCGAGATGCACAAGGATCTGAAGCTCGGCAGGGAGGACGGGGAAAGCAAGACCAGTATCGCCGCCACGGTCGGTTCTGTGGCCACAGCAACAGTGGGCGCATTGCTCCTGGCCTACGCATTACGCAAGGTTCTGCACGACGGCTGGATGAAAAAGCCCCCCGCGGGAGCCGCGACCACCCCCGATTTCGCCGACAAGGTCAAGAAGGCTAAAACCGAGTATCTGGTGAAGTTGCTCGAGTCGCTGGAAGTCTCCAGTTGGTTAGCTGCCTATGGCGCAGATTCCTTCAAGCACTTGTCCCCCGTCGACACCATGAAATCGGCGCCAGAGAACAACTTCGCGCTGTTCCAATTTTTGTCAACCTTCTACACACAGCTGTTCGACTACGGACTGATCACTGCGCAGGAGCATCGCGACGCTTTCGTCGAAGGCCGCAAAGAGGCACGCGAAAAGATCCTCAAGGCGAAGCAGAAGAACAAACCCGTTCCTGCAAGCAAGGAAGAGCGTCAGAAGGAGAAAAAGGAAGAGGAAGCAGTAAAGGCCGCAATGGGGCTTGGCGTGCTGGCCAAGGGCGACAAGCTATCCACCGAGACGGGTAAGGATGGCTTCCAGGTATCGGTCTCGTTGCTTAGTGGTGAAAAGACCATCAGCTTCCCAAAGCCGTTCGGCGCTCCTCTCGGAACCACGCCGTTCGTGTGGCGGATCGATCTGGGCATCTCAGGTGGTGCCTCGGTCGATTTCACGCTCAAACCCGCAAATTCCGATCAAGACGATTGGGAACTTTCGGTTGTTCTCAAGGGGAAAGGCGCGCTGACTGCATCGGCTGGTATTCACGCAATGTGGAGCAGCTTCAATGAAAAAGCAGGCGCGATGAAGAACAAGAATTCGGACTGGGAAAATGTCCACTTGTTCCGGAATCTGCAGACCCTGATGAAGTATGCCAGCTTGGATGCCACCATCGATGCATCCTTGAATCTAGAAGCAGGGTTTGGATTCAAATTCACATTCAATCCATCCCAAGGCACCTTCGAGGTTGCAGGCACAGCCGCAGGTGACAAAGCCTTTGGTGCCAAACTGGGCGCCACATTGAACGCGCATCTCCAGATTTCCATCGCGACCATCGATTATCCGCTGGTTGCCATGAACAAACTAGGCACCCTGAATACCGAATTCGCGACGATTGATTTCTCCGGCAAGGCCCTTGGGCTAGCCTGGAACCCCGATCCCATCCAGTTCAAATGGGGTAGCGGGAATTTCGATCAATTCATCGAGAAGACAGATCCAACTCCTAGCTTGACCTGGGGTCAAGTCGCCGAGTTCACTTGGACCTATACAGAAATCGATTCTCCAAAAGTCGAATTTGAGCTTGTACGGGCAGACATTCGCGATAAGCCACTCGCAAGCGCCGTTGTGGCTCCGGTACCGTCGGACTCGATCGAGACATCAGGAGACGTTCGCGAGGGGGAAGCAGCCGTTCAGGTCCGATTATCCTCCCGGAACACTTCGCGCGAGCATGGGATTGCCGCTGGCGCCTGGGATCTCAAGCTCAAAGCCAAGGTTGGAAAGAAAAAAGAGGCCGATAGTTGGCTCTTGTCGGATTCAGCAAAGCTGATCAAGGAAATGATCAAAGAAGGACAAGCGAAACTGTTCGTTCATGGCACCTATCTGGGGGCGAGCGACTCCTTCAGTCAAATTCTGACAATCTCTTGCCCAAAGATTCTGAAGTCCTCTTGGGAGATCGAAGGGTCAAAACTTGCCGCAGTTGTGGAAATCCAGAATTTCCAAGACGATTGCTTGTGGGTGCAGCTAACCGATAATCAAGCCAAGACACCGATCAAGCTGGGAGGGAAGGAGTGGAAGCTTCAGGATCTCACGCCGGTATCTGGAGCCTCGAACAGCCGTACTTACCGCATAGTTCTCGATTTACCAAAGGCCGGATACCAAAAAGATCATCTCAAATTGCAATTGAGTCTGCTTGGAGATAACCTGGGAGACATCTCAAACGGCGGACTCTGAGAAAGGCTACCTGCTAGTATCGAAGCCCTGTAGGTCGGATCGAGACGATAAAACCTCGGCCCTTCCCCTCTGTACCGATCGCAATGATTTTACCTGAAATTAACAGGCGATCAGATGTGAAGATACAGCGACGCTCTCCGTCCCCGTAGTTGCAAATTCGTGCGGAATCACAAACATCCTCGGAAAGCTGTAAAGGATTCTCGAGCACCAAATCCGCCGGGTTGTGGATATCGTTTTTGAACCAATCCCGAATCTCGTCGCCATAATTGAAGTAGACACTTACCCCCCCCCTTCGAAACGCACCAATATTGGGGTTGAACCACTTTCCAAACCCCTGCATGCAGACGTTCTTCTTGCGTTCGTTCTTGGCGCGCACCCCCACCGGTGCGAAGTCGGAAAGGAAGGTCACGATTTTGCCTGCGTAGAGCTTGCGAGCCGAATCGACTCCCAACTTGGCCATTTCCTCGATGCTGACCAAGTTCACGCTATCCACAGTTCCATGCAAAGCGTGGCCGTGATTGTCCGGTCTGTGCGGCGGCAGCTTCGTGACGACAGAATCTGTCTTAGCTTCCTGAGCAAAGGATGCTGTCGCAATCAGGGTGATCAGTCCAATCAGCGAGGCCAAACTGCGCATTATGGAATTCCTTCAAGGTGGTGACAACCAAGAATGTAGGCAATTCCCCTTCAAGCAATATCCGTCCATCAGATCGCCAATGCGCCGAACCCCGAATCGATTTGGTGGAGATGCCAATCCAGCTCGGCTGCATCCAAGGCCCCTCCACAGAAAGCGCAGTGTCCGTCTTTGGAATTGGTGTCCGGTGCACCGCAGGAAGGGCAGCTGGCCGACGCGAAGGCTTTGCGCTCGTGGGAGCGCACATCCAACGAACGGACCAACGTCCATTTCGAAACATTCCGTTGCTTCCGCCATTCGTCGTTCGCGCAAGGCCAAACGCTGTCCGGCCCCGGCTTCCAGACGATTTCGAATTCGGCCAAAGCGGACTCACCTACGATACGGATCTGCTTCAAGTCGAGAACCTCGACCACAGGCTCGAGAAATACTTCGCCATCACCGAATTTACCACGCCACTCTTGGAGCTTGGCCGCGACGCCTGCTGAAGCATGCCGCGAGAGATCGGATATCGCATTGCGATTGATTGCTCCGATCGTGCGCCAAAAAATGACCGCCGCCCGATCCTCCAAATCTTGTGGATGGAACCCTGGATCGATGATTCCCATCTCTTGCGCACCCGGAATTGTTTGCAGCGAGCGCGGCGCCCATTCGCTTCCCTGCGAAATTTCGGCAAGCACCCAGTCGTGCAATCCAGACCGCAACCAAACCCCACAGGTCGGACAATTTCCGGAATTCATACGGGGCACCACTCCCCCGCAATGCGGGCACGATCCAGTCTCGACGCCGATAGGCTGGTACGAATTCATTGCGCCAGATTTCTGAAAGGTCCAGTATTCCAGGCTTCTTCCCTGGCTCGCCAGGTCGGAAATCTCTTCTCCCGTCGAGTTCACGATGCAACGCTTTCGGATTTCACCACGAATCCTGACCGTGGCGCTACTCAATCCACCTGCTTGACAGAAATCGACAAGATCGATTTTTAGCGTTCCTTCTCGGGCGATTTCCTCGCGGATTCCGCGGCGCTTCAAGAATATCGACTGGAGCACATACTTTTCGTACATCCCATCGGACAACAAGAGTCTGGCGCTCGACAGATCCTGTTGGCTCCATTCCTTCTGGAGGCGATCCCAGACGATGGGAATCCTCGGCATGAATCGATGCAGATGGAAACCTTTCGGAGGAGCGATAGGCTTAACGTCATCGCGTCCACTGGATATCAAACTCGATGGCTTCCACGCGGGATAGGCCATGATCTCCATCCAATGCGAGGCTAACGCGTACCACCGATTTGCTCTGCGCTTTTCGCATCGTGGGTCGTGCCGTTCGATGAGGTCGCAACCCCATTGGAAGGGCAATGGGAACACCACGACGAACGCATCTTCGATCTCGCGGTTGTCTTCCACTGGATCCAGAAATTGTCGATTCGACCCGAGCACCCAACTCATCCACACCATGAGTTTGCGAAACTTCTTGCGCCTTTCCAGGTCAGGCAAGGAATAGGCTACGCTCTTTGCTCCGGAGTAGAGGAGCACGATCAGGCCGACAAAGGCGAAGATCCACACGACAGGCCCGACATTCCCCGAAGCAGAGATCCCCGCCGAAGCAAACCAACTTGGACACCACACCATAATGATGAACAGGTAAAGAAGTGGATGCTCCCGCACTCTTTTGAACCTGCGCAGAATCGACAATACCGTCACAGCAATGCCTAACGAAAACAGGAATCCGCCCGTGAAAAGGAATAGGATGTCCTTTTCAGTGACCGCGACGTGATTCGCGTAATACATCGCGCGAGTGACGCTATCCGAGTGCGCACGATAGAGACTGTACAGATGGGCTGCGGAATCGCTCGATATGGAATCGTCGTCGATCGATATCGAGTCGAGCTCCGGCTCCGGATCCGTGGAATCTGACGACAGAATTTGGAGGATATGCGTGAGCATCAGCGGGTTCATGACCACCTCAATCTAGCTCGCAGGCAATGCGTCAGCGGATGACTCAGATCCCCAGCTTTCCATGCCCCGGCTTGACCTTCACCAACCTCCATGCGCCCGCCTGCTCCTCCAGCGAACACCCGCACCAGGTGCAGGCAACACCCGTCTCGGGCGTCTCCGGCCCGCCGCACGAAGGGCAATGCGAGGTGGTCAAATTCCGGTCATCGGACGTTTCCTGTCCGACTCTGCGTTCGAAGAGAAGGACGGATTTGCGGTCCTCTTCCAAGCCGTCGCGCCCCGATGCCAACATCTGTGCAGGATCGAACTTACTGGCCAATTTTGGGTCGAAAGCCTTGAACAAGCTTGCCATCCCCTGCGAAACGGGATCGACCTGTGTCGGCTTGGACAGGCTCGTTTTCGGCCCCAGTTGCCAACGAATACGCACTTCCACCAGATCGAATCCGGTGCGCTGATCGAGGGATTCCAATTCGACAGCCGCGACCACCGGCTCAAGGCGGAACCACTCCTCGCGCGCCAGCCTCCTACTTGACTCGGCTAGCGTGTCGACGAGATCGACAGAGACGTAGGCCCCCAAGGAGGGTGCAGGTCCACCCGATGCGAGGGATCCCACCATCTTCCAAAACACCATGCTGGCGTGATCTTCCATGCCGCTTGCGGTGAATCCCGGATCGCGTTCGATCAGGTCGGCGGCAACCTTGTTCGCATAGGCCATGCGCGACGGAGCCACCTGGCTGATTTCCGTCAAGACCCAGTCGAACTCTCCCGACTTGATCTTGGATCGGCACGAAGGGCAGATGGTCGCGGATCCGATCTCCAGCGGAGTTCCGCAGCTCGGACAATTTCCTTCCAACAAACCCAATGCAGGGGCCGTGACCCCCGAACGCTTCATGAATGTCCAGTACTCCTTGAAGGAGGGGTATCCTCCGTTCTCTCTGCTCTCACCAGTGGCAAGTTCGATGTCGACATCCCGACCGCTGGCCTCGATTTCGACGGTGCAGGTGGTGTAGCGAACTCCCTCGGTCTGGTCGATGGTCTTCACGCGATGCACCGTTGCGCCTTCGAGGACATTACGCACCCCGCGTCGCCGAATCGCGTCCAATTGGATCTGGGTGCGAATCTGCATGCCGTCGGACAGGAACGATCGGACCAGATCGAGTCGCTGTTCCCCCCATGCTTTTTGGAGCTTGGGCCACGCGTTCCAAACACGTCGCGCGAGCTCGTCTTCGATGAGCTCCGCTTCCGCTTTGTAGGTGGGAACAGATCCGATGGATGCAGAGTTCGATTTCGCTGCGAAGCTCGATGCCGACGGGCTCGTTGCCGATTCTTCCAGAGGCTCAGGCGGGCTTGAAATCTGCGGGAACACTCTCGTTTTCAATGCCAGGATGTTGATCATCGCTATGCCCCCAACACCAGCCATCCAACCGATGCACACGATTCCAAACCCGTCGCCGGATCGTTCCATGAAAGCCAATACAATTCCCCCGATCCACAACACAAACACCACGGACAGCCACATTCCTTCGGTGACCCACCTTTTGCGGATGGTCACGAATGAGATCGGCATGAGGATCAGGAATCCCAGGAACAGTTCGTAGTTGAATGGCGTGAAGGACAGCATGCCGGAGGATGTCGGACCCGACATGCTTGACGACTCCGAATCCCTCGATTCACCGGAACTGGACGATGAACTCGAGCTGTGCGAACTGGACGAGCTTGAGCTGCTGGAAGAGGAGCTGGAAGAACTCGAACTGGATGAGGACCCGCTGGAATGCCCTTGGCCTCCCCCGAAACGGGCAGGAAGGAATTGCAGGAAAAGGACAAGCAGAATCATCAGCGGGCTCATGGTTCATTCAATCTAGAACGGTGATTCTGCTCCGCCAGAAAATGTCGAATCGATCCTTCCCCAAAAGGAAAAGGGGGGAAGTTTCCCCCTGCCTGCGGCCTCCTCGCCGCCAATTGGACCGACCACGCGGTACGCGGCTGCGGTGTCCTCCGGTCACCCCCTCGTCAGCTTCTGAAGACAGAAGCTGTCACCGTCCCCCGCCGCAATCCATGCTCGCTGTCCACCAACGTGCAGCCCCACGGGCTCAGCTCGCCGTCCCACGTGAGCGCAATATCCAAGCCCTCCAGCGGCGAGGCGTTCCCCTTCCAGCTCCAGCCCAGGCAACCCTGGCTGTTCTGGGCGCACAGCTTCAGGATGGCCAGCTCGTCCACGTCCCCGTTGGCCCCGTGGTCGGCTGCGAACTCGCCCACCACCAGCGGGAAGCGCCCCTTGAAGGCGTCCAGGTAGGCGGCCACGATTTCTTCGGTTCCGTAGTGCTCGTACATGTGCACACTGAACACGATGTTCTTGTCAGAATCTGACGCCCAGATCTCCTCGGCGCGCAAGAGCATGATCCGTTCCCAATCCTGGCCCCAGTTGGCGGCATCCACCATGATCGCGTGCTTGTACCCGGCGGCGCGCAGGTGCCGGATCGCATTGACATTTTCCGTCACGTAGATGTCGGCGGACACCCCATTGCCAAACGGCTCGTTGGCGATGTTCACGATCGCGTAAGCCTCCTGCCCGAACAACGCCTCACGGACATCTTCCGACAACCAATAATCGACCGCCTCGCCAAGCGGCCGCGCCTCTAGCTTTTCGCCGTAACCCGTGCAATCATGGACCTCGAACACCGCGATCAGCTTGTTGACTTTGCACTCGGTCAAAATCTGTCCAATCTCGCTCCCCGACGTGCGTGGCCATTGCCCGCCCGTCGCCAACACCATGCGAACGCAATTGGCACCGGTCGCCGCGATGGCACGCAGCGACACCGACAATTCCTGCGGGAACCAGACATGCATGTGGTTCACGCCGCGCATCACGAAGGCCGATCCGTTCGCCTCCACCAGCTTGTCGCCTTCGACCTTGAAACCCGCGATGCTCCCCGTCGTCGCTGCTGTCATGCACGACCTTTCCTCGTGGACGGTTTTTGGCACAAAAATGCCCGCCCTCCAAAAAAGGAGGGCGGGCATCGAATTCCGTCAATGCGATCCGGTGGTCAGCGCGTGCTGGTCAGCGAACGGACGTCGCGTTCCGCGGCACCTTCCAGCACCACGAAGCGCAGACCCGCTCCCACCGCCGGAACAAAACCTGTCACAGCTCCGGCCTTCGCGACACTGCGGTAGAGTTCGTGTCCCTGGACGTCGACCACGCGGACCGTAGCCGCACCGGCCAACGGAGCCGAGCGAACCCATTCGAAGCCCCCCGAAACCGAGCGCAACGAAAGCTTGGACGAGCCGATGGTGCGAGGCAAGATGGAGGTTCCCGTCTTGCGGACCAGGGTCACGTTGTCGATGGTGACGGTTGACAGAATTTTACCGACACAGAACTGGATCATCCCGTCGGCGCTGTTGATGTTCGACTTGAGGTCGACCGAGTAGGTCGCCTTCGTAGCCGTGATGGAAACCGTCGCGTTCGATTGCCATTTCCAATCGCCGGTCGTCAAGGTGGGAGTGATGTCGCGATCCTTCGTTGCGAAGGCATCGAAGCTCAGCACGTACGTGACCGCAGAATCGATCTGGATTCCGCCTTGGCGGATCTGGACGCCGTAGTCGGTGGTGTCGGTAGCGGTTACGGTGATGGCAGCTGCTCCGCTCGTGTAGGAAACCGTCGAAGCATTGGCAGGCGTGGGATAGTTTCCAAGCTCCCAGCTCGCCGTCTCCGTAGCGTTGGCGAACGCACCGCCTTTGACAAGATTTGTCCCTGCACCCGGCGTGAAGACCGCTTGGAGGTTGCGATCCTTGTTTACGGTCACCTTCAACGTCGTAGCCGTCGATGCGGTATCGCCACTCCAGCCGACGAAGTTGTAACCGACGGCCGGTGTCGCCACCAAGGTGACCACGCTACCTGCCGCAACGCGTCCCGTTGGATCCACCGTGATGGTTCCGCCCGCAGTGGCCGAAGCGACCACGGAAAATTTCCCGTCGGAAATTCCATCGAAGGTCACATCATCCTTGTGGGCACGTGCGAACTTCGCGGTCACGGTTCCTGCTGTTGCGAAGCCCTTCATCCACGGATCTCCGCCATCCTGCTGGTACTGCCAGAACAGACCACCCGCGTACCCATTCTTGTAGAGGTTCTCCATGAGGGTGTCGATCTTCTCTGCATCCTGCATGGACGATTTCACCGAGGGACTCCAATCGCTGGAAGCGAACTCGCCAACGACGATCGGCTTGTCCAGACTCCAACCGTTCGCGGCCTTTTTGAACGGCGAATTCGCCGAACCGTTCCAGCCGTAGTAGTGCACCATGTAGAAGTCCATGGTGCCATCGGCATCCGCGCCCGCGGTCTTCAATGCGGCGTCGGCGTACCAGTTCAGGTAGTTCGCTTGGACAGTTCCTGTCGAGACCAGCACCCCCGGCACCGCACGTTTGATCGCTCCCGCCATGCGGTTGGTGATCTTCTGCACATCGGCCTTGGTGATTCGCTGGGTGGTCCAGCCGATGCCTTCCACCATGCCTTCGCACTCGTTGCAGATTTCCCAAGCCAGAAGATTCGGGTCGCTGCCAATCGCCTTGACCAACGGAACCAAGGCGTTATCGATATAGGCTTTGATCCCCGCATCGGTCGTCAGCAACTTCTTGTTGTTGACGAAGCTGCCTCCGCTCTCTTCGGCATTCTTGTCCAAGAAGTTGTGCGTCAGAAGCACCGGCAGCAGCAGCATTTTGTTCTCTTTGGCGATCGCCAGCATCTTCTGGACGTTCGCGATGGTCTTGGTGCCCAACCCGCTGACCAAACCATCGGCCCCGAATTTCGGGTCCTTCGCTCCGTTGGTGGAAAGCCATACCCGCATGGTGTTACCACCGGAGTCGGCCATGGCTTTCATGGCCGATCGATACGCGGCTTCGTTCAATGCGACATCGCCGACGTCGCCGCCAAAGTTGATCCACGCCAGATTGAAGCCCGAGACGAAGATTTTTTCGCCGCTGGGCAATGTGACTCGATCGGAGAACGGCAAGGCCATCGCCGTGTTCGTCAGCGCAAGTGCCGCGAGGGTGAGGAGGATTTTCTTCAAGGTCCGCGTCCTTTCTGTCCGGCAAGTTCCACGCTTGCCTTGTTCCTCGTGAACCTTTTCATGCCGCGGATGGATCCTTGGCCTACTGTCCAGAAGGAATCGTTTGTTGCGATTGGTCTTTGATCAGTATAGGCACGCGCCCACGCTTGCACCCAATTCATTCGCATCATTATTTGCTAACTGTATTACTGTATCATGACCAACCAGGTTCACCATCTCTCCCTCAAGCTCAAGGCGTTGGCCAAGTCCAGCGGCGGGAATCGGCTGCCTTCCGTGCGCGGCCTCGCCGCGACGTGGGGTGTCAGCTCCCGCACCGCGCAGTTGGCCATCCAGGAAGCCGTGACGCAAGGTTGGATCGAGACGCGCCGGGGAGCAGGGATCTGGCCCAGGGGCTTCGTGCCGGTGGCTCCACCCGTTCCCGATCGCACAGATGCTCGCCGCATCACGGAGATCCTCCGAACCGAAATCCTGTCCGGACAATTCGCGTCCGACCAATTCCTGCCGAGCCCCAAGGACTGCTCCAAAAAGTTCGGCGTGCACCCGGCCACGGTCCGCAAATCCTTTGGTCAATTGTTGTCGATGGAATTGGTGGTGCGGAAGGGCCGCAGTTGGGCCGTTCGCATTCCAAGCGCCAAGCGTCCCCCGGCTTCGCTTGTCCTTCTTTGCATCGGGGCCGCCGACGAACAGGGCCGCCTGCGCATTTCCTCCGACCGCGAGTGGGACTTCTGGCGCGAGATCCAGCAGGAAGCGCTCCGTTGCGGTCTGGAGCCGAAAATCGTCCCCATCGGCGACCTTTTGCCCGAGCTCGACGGACCGATTTTCGGGGCGGTGGTTTCCAACTGGCACATGACCGAAAGCGGACCGCTGCTCGACAAGCTCCAGCGGATGCGCATCCCCACCGCCTTCTGGGTCGCCAACGAAGAGACGCTGCCCGGCCTGCGCTACAAGCAGGCGCGCGGACTGTGGTTCCACGACCTGGCGCATGGCCGCAGCGCGGGAAGGATCATGGCAGATTTTGTCAACAGGTCGGCGTGCAGGAAGATCGCCTGGATTTCGCCTTTCCACGGGAGCACTTGGTCGCGCAACCGCCTGGAAGGTTTGAAGTCCCGGCTCGATCCGACGATCGAAGTGGTCGAAGCCGTCCACGACTGGATCTCGGAATGGGACGTGCAGGTCCAGGTGGCGTGGAATCCCTTGGTGACAAATCGTGTCGATCTGGACGGAGTGGATCCCACGGTGGATCCCGACGACCTGCGCCGACCTCTGGTGGAAACGCTGACCCGCATGAGGTGCATGGACGTGTTCGGGCCTGCGTTGGAAAACGCCCTGCGATCGAAGGCCGCAATGCTGATCGCCTCGTCGGACCTGGTTGCCGAATGGACTCTGAACTGGCTCGAAGGCCGAGGTCTTCGCGTCCCCCGCGACCTGGCCATCGCCAGCTTCGACGACACACGAGAGGCGACCCGACGGAATCTGACAAGCTTCCGCTTCGACATCACAGGCATGGCCCGCACCATGGTGCGGCAGGTTTTGTCAAGCAAGCAGGATCACAAGCTGGTCACCCGCTACACCGGTCAGGTGGTGGCGCGGGAATCGACGACACAGCCTCAGTCCGACATGCACCGCATGGAATAATTCGTGCAGGAAGATCCTGTGCCACCTGTCCCGTATTTGGAAACCCTAGATTCCTGAATGCCCGCGCTGGTTTGCAGGAGTGAAATCGATTCCTTCGCATTGACCTGCACCGGCAACACGAATTCTTCGGCGAAGAGGGGGGCGCAGCGCAACCCTCGGGGGGTCCAGAAGTCCGCGTAAAGGTTGGTCCCATTGAAGACGGTCCTGGTCGTAATGGGTGGATCGTCGTAGCCTGCCGACCAACCTGCGCCCGATCTCAATGCCACCGTCGAATCGGTTCCGCCGACGGGCATCGTCGCCCTGAACAAGGCGCTCCATTCGGCATGGGTAGGGACATGCCAACCCACCGGGCAAGCGCCGCGATGCATCGTTTGAATCTGATCCGCACAGTCCGTGGTATCGCAGGTGCTGGCAAAACCCATCGTCTGGCTCCAGGTCCCACTCAGCCAATTTGTGCGCATCCAAGTCTTCCCATCGGGCATTCTACGCGCCCTGTAGCTGCCGCCCTGCTGGTTCTGAACGGTATCCGCGATGCTGATCGCCACCCAATCCGTCCAATCGCTGGAATCCACGCCTCCGTTGGCGGTTCCGCCATTGTCGCGGACACGGAACCGAACCTTGTTCGACAGGATCGTATCCACTTTGACGAATCCTTTCAAAACGCAGGACATCGTGTTCCCCGTCGCAAGCGGTTTTGCCTGCACGGAAAGGTTCGACAGGATCATCGTATCCACAGGCGAGAAGATCTGCAGTTCGCAGGTACCCGCTGCGCTCGCCCCATCGATGTCCCCCGCTCCCCAGTCGACCACCTTTGCCACCGACGCGGAAATCGCACCCAAGTAGCTCTTTGCAACAATTCCTGTCGTAGTCAGGGCCACCGTCGGGGCTCGGTTCGCATGGTACAGCGTGAAGGCCTTGAGACTCGCGACGCTGTCGTCCTTCCCTGCCACCTGCGCACGCACCTTGGCCTTGCCTGACAATTTCTGCGCAAAGCTTCCCGTGAAGGAAGTCCATGTCGTTCCGTCCATCGACCAGGCCAGGCTCGCCCCGGATTCGGTTGTCGCGGCGATCACGACGGAATCCGGCAACGTCCCCAGTGTATCCAGCCCGTACGAGAGACTCAGCGCGGCTTGGGACCGACGCGTGACCTTGGATTCCAAGGAGTCGAGCCTGCCCGCGCTGTCGACGGCGAAGACCTTGACGATGTTGACCCCTGGCTCCAGACTGGCCGTGGTGGCATAGGCACCTTGACTCTGAACCGCACCGACGATCTTCACGCTCCCCCAGATATTCCACCTCAAGATGATGGAGGTGGTGGAATGAGGAACGGTGGTATCGCCGGAAGCGCCCCAGCGGAGCATTGTCAGTTTCTGGTAGCGATGGACGATCGCTTCCGACGTTGTGAGCTTCGACGACTTGTCGCGGGCCACCAGTTCGATCCTGTTGTCGCCCACGGCGACTTTGACCTTGGCCACGAACAAATCCCCTTCGCGCCCAGCCTCCCGACCACCGATCGTCACCGAGACCAGACTGTCGATCCCCGAAACCTTACAGCTCACTAAGACCTCGGCGCTGTCGTACCCGACGCTCCGGGACCCAGCCACCAGTTGGATCGACGGCTTGGTCGTGTCGGCCTGGCGCGTCACCGCGACCACGTCGCCGCCCGATACGCCGTTCTTGTTCTTGACGGCCAGGAGGATGGAGGTCGGAACACCTGCGGCGAGATCCACCGTCGCGCTCCATTTGTTGTCGGGCTCCGAGATGGCCTTGGCCCCGTTCACCGTGACCGACGCGGAATCGATGCCGTATGGATCGGTGATGATCCAGCGAACCGTGACGGTTTTTGTCGAGAACGGGACCACCGTGCCGGTCTTGGCCGATGGCGACACCAGGACGACGGAGGGAGGGGCATCCGTGGACGGATTCTGTCGGGTGACATTCAGGCTCGAGGTGCTCGCGTTCTTCGCGCTGTCCACGGCCCGCACCACGATCGCCACCGGCGCACCGGTCGAGGCGATGGGGACCTTGCGCACCCATTCTCCCGCGGCGTTCACGGAATCGGCCTTCCTCCCGCCGATCAGAACGGAGTCGATCCCCGATGGATCAGCGACCTTCACGCGGACCCCGATGCTCGTCACGCCGTTTTCCACTTCCAGGTCGACGGTGGGCGAAATCCACGTGATGACAGGACCTGTCTGATCGGCCGATCGAGTGAACGACGCGACCTGCGTGGTCGCCAATCCCGTGTTCGCGTGCGCGCGCATCACCACCGTCTGCGCCTTGCCGGTCGGAGCGAGCGCGACGATGCCCGACCAGGTCGAGTCGTTGACGGATTTTGCCGCGATGCCGTCGATGGTCACCGTGTCGATCGCGCCCTGGGGCGTTGTCACCACCCAGTTGGTCGTGATCTGCCTGGTTTCGAAGGGGACCGTGGCCCCGTCGGCGGGCGAGACCAGTCGCGCGTTCGGAGCCCCCGACCTGGCGCTCTCCTTGGGCCCCACGTGAAAGTTCGTCGTGGCGATCGCGGAATCGCCGCCTGGCACCTTCGCCACCACCACCAGCTGGTAGTCGCCTTCTAAAGCCAGCGGAGTGGCAATGAGGATGCTTCCCGAACTGTCCAACGAAGCGTGCGTCGCGGTCGCGGCGGGCGCAGGGATCTGGCTCGTGGTGATGGAGGCTCCCGCGACATTTTCCGTCCCGCGCAGGATCTGCGCACGGATGGCCACCGGCCCCAGCCCCTGGTTCCAACCGAACGATCCGTGGATGGACACTGGCGCGCCACCGACGACAAGTCCTGTCGAGACGGAAAGCGGCACATCCGTCCTGATGGTCGGCGGCGGGAACAGCTTTGCCGAATCGCCCGAAGCGATCTGCTTTCCGGCGATCAGCTGGAGAGCCAGGTTCTTCGCGGAATCGACGGAAATGTCCAGACTCCATTCCTTGGCCTGCTCGGAAAGCGGCCTACCCGACTTCGAGGCGGCCACCAGGACCGTCCGAACCATCTCCTGCCTGGACAATCCAACCGGCAAGGAATCGGGGAAGGCGAGCGCGTTCTCTTCGCCGGCAAGAAGCCAGGTTGCGTACAGGTCGACCAACTTGGCATGGGTGGGAGTCCCCCCGTTGGCCGATAGCGTCTTGAGCAAGGCCAACGAAAGATTGTCGTAGACGAACGACTTGTCGACGAGAGTCAGCTCGTTGGTGGCGCCATCCGCCGTGTACGAGACGCGGCCGATCCGGACACCGCATTTCCAGAGCGAAAGGACCAGCGTCCGCGAACCCAGCGGACTGGACAACGAAATGCTTGTCGAGTACGTGACAATTCCCGACGCGCGCGATTCGACCACCGGCGAGGTTCCCGTGCCACTGTCCTGGCCGACGGCCCACGACACGGAATCGGCGATCTTCTGCGGGGTGGTATCGTTGATCGAATACATCGCCACCACATTGGCGCGCTCGCTGGCGGGCTGTTCGGTGGTCGCGCTGGGACTGCCTTGGCAGGCGGAAAGTACGAGCCCGACGGCGATGGTCGATGCGACAAATTGGGCGAAGCGACGTGCGTATGCGTTCACGTGGGGGGTGACTCCCGGAGAGGAAGAAAGCGAAGTGCATCAAATATGCAAACCTTGCTCCTTGCCCGATTCCATCGTCCGCGACTCCACACGCATCAACGATCTCTCATTCGTCCTCGTCGTCCACCGGCTCTTCCTCGACCGTCAGCAGTTTTTTCAGGCTAGGACCCTTTTCGTAGACGACGTCGGCGATGCGCCAGCCGTTTTTTGTCTGAACCATGGAGAACTCCAGGTCGACCGGAAAGTCCTTGCCACCGTCGATGCGACTGAATTGCACGCGCACGGTGTTCGTCGAATCGCCTTGCGTCACCTCCAGCCCGTGGGCGATCGGGTCCTGGAATCCGAAGAGGGGATCCTTGTCGAGTTGACAGAATCCTTCCTTCCTCGCGCATTCGCGGTCGGCCACCAGTAGATCGACCAGAGCCGCATCGAAGTAGGCCTTGAGCACATCCTTAGGCTGGTCGATAAGGACATCGCCTTCTTCCGAAGGCATGACGGCTTCCCAGGCGAAAGCCTTGTAGAGCTTGCGGACCAACTCCACTTGCGGCGGCTTCTTCTCGGATTTCGCAAAGCCCAATGGCGCAAGGACCAGAAGGGACGAACAGACGGCGATGAGGATCTTGTGGATGTTCATTGGGGTGCGACTCCTTTGCGAAGCCTGATTCTACCGTATCCGAGAAACCTGGACCAGCCTGGTCATGGCAGCCGGACGACCGACCACCATTCGCGCGATTCTCTTGCCTTTTGCCGCTAGTGAACCTATCGTATGGGGGTCCACGCGACTGACGCGACAAAGGGGAGATACACCCCAAGGAAACGTGGATCTCGGCAGGCCGCGCGTCTGGGCCCTCATCACCAATGGGGGGTCCGCGTCTGCTGAAGGACCCTCCGTATCCAATGGAGGACCCAATCATGAATCCCATACGCCAAACCGATCCGACGATCGCCTCGCTCCTGCGTTGCGAAGACGCCCGCCAGCGTGACACATTTTGTCTGATCGCGTCGGAGAACCACGCCAGCGCCGCCGTGCGGGAATGCATGGCCTCGCGCCTGGGCAACCGCTATTCCGAAGGCTATCCCGGAAAGCGTTTCTACGAAGGCCAGGCGGTGGTCGACCAGATCGAGGAGATCGCGATCTCGAGAGCCAAGACACTTTTTGGCGCCGAACACGCCAACGTGCAATCCTATTCCGGATCTCCCGCCAACTTGGCCGTGTACGCGGCCCTTTTGCAGCCCGGCGACACCGTGCTGGCCATGGACCTCGCGGCCGGCGGGCACCTCACCCACGGATCGAGCGCGTCCATCACGGGCAAGTGGTTCAAGGCCGTGCACTACGCGCCAGATTCTGTCAGCGGGCAGGTGGACCCGGTGGAACTGGAAAGGCTCGCGCTGGAATGCCGGCCCAAGCTGATCATCGCAGGGTTCTCGGCGTGGCCACGACAACTGGATTGGAGCCTGTTCCGCAAGGTGGCCGACATGGTGGACGCCAAGCTCATGGTCGACATGGCGCACTTCGCGGGACTGGTCGCGGGAGGCGCCGTGGCGTCGCCCGTTCCGTTCGCCGACGTGGTGACCAGCACCACCCACAAGACCCTGCGCGGCCCGCGCGGCGGATTGATCTTGTCTAGACAAGAATTGGCAAGCAAGCTCGATCGGGCCGTGTTTCCGGCCACCCAGGGAGGGCCCCACGACAACGCCACCGCCGCCAAGGCGATCTGTTTCCTGGAGGCGGCGACGCCCGATTTCGCGCTCTACGCGAGGTCGGTGACGGAAAACGCCCGGGCGTTGGCGAAAGCGCTTTCGCAACGGGGCATCCCGTTGGTGACCGGCGGCACCGACAACCACCTGATGATGCTGGACCTGACCGCCACCGGATTCCACGGCAAGGAACTGGCGCAGGCGCTCGACAAGGCGGGGATCGTCTGCAACGCCAACAAGATCCCCAACGACCCGCGACCAGCTTCCACACCGTCGGGAATCCGACTTGGCACCCCGGCAGTGACCACGCGAGGGTTGGCACCGGTCCATATGGAACGGCTGGCGGGCTGGATCACGGCCGTGGTGGAGAAGCCCGACGATGGACAATTGTTGTCACGGGTTCGCCGCGAAGTGCGTGACCTGGCGAGACAATTTCCGGTGCCGTGAACGTTTCGTCGATCCCCGGACCGCAATGCGGACGGGGATCGAGGCCCGATCAGGGATTCATCTCGATTTCGATCAGGTCTACCACGCTCGATCCGTTCACCGCCGTGACGCACAGGCGGTACTTGAGATACGATCCAGGTGCCGGAATCTGTCGGGTCAGGCGCGCCGACGACATCGTGGAATTCCATTCGTCGCCAAGCTCCATACCCGCGGCCTGGTCCAACTTGGTCCACTTGCCGCTGGCAAGGGGATCCAGCACCGATGCACCGGTGTCGTTGGAGCCTTGCAGAACCCAATCCTTGGGCAAGCGATCCTTGAGCGATTCGTAGCGGCCGACCAAGGTGTAGCTAGCAACGGTCTGAGGCTGGAGATATTCCACCTGCAGCACCGATGCGCGCGAGAACGGGCGGAAGTCGTGGTCGGAGATCCACTGCGTCCAGCCGCCCGCAGGCATCTGGTCGAACGCGTTACCCGGCATGTAGCTGCTGGAATAGATGCTGTTGGTGGTGATCGTCTTGATCCCCGATCCCGATTTCCCGATGCTGGTGTAGATGGGATCCACCGATACGGGAGGCTCCACGACGACGGAGTCTTTTTTCACGTCCAATTCGATCTCGATCAGGTCGACCACCGACGAACCGTTCACGGCCGTCACGCACAGGCGGTACTTGAGGTACGACCCAGGTGCCGAAATCTGTCGAGTCAGGCGAGCCGACGACGTCGTGGAACTCCATTCGTCCCCGATCTCCATGCCCGTGGCCTGATCCAGTTCGCTCCACTTGCCGCTGGCAAGAGGATCCAGCACCGTCGCGCCGGTGTCGTTGGAACCCTGCAGAACCCAATCCTTGGGCAAACGATCCTTGAGCGATTCGTAGCGGCCGACCAAGGTGTAGCTAGCAACTGTCTGAGGCTGGAGATATTCCACCTGCAGCACCGACGCGCGCGCGAACGGGCGGAAGTCGTGGTTGGAGATCCACTGTGTCCAGCCACCTGCGGGCATCTGGTCGAACGCGTTGCCCGGCATGTAGCTGCTGGAATAGATGCTGTTGGTGGTGATCCTCTTGATCCCCGATCCCGACTTGCCCATGCTGGTGTAGATGTCGCCCATCGGGGTCGGATCGACCTTGGGAGGGGCCACCGCGACAGAATCCGCGAGCATTTTGATTTCGATCAGATCGACGACGGACGAGCCGTTCACGGCCGTCACGCACAGACGGTAGTGGGTGTAGGCACCTGGACGGGCGACCGCTCGCGTCAGTTCTGCCGCGCTGGTGGGCGATTTCCATTCCTGTCCGATATCCATCCCGACAGCGTTGTCGAGCGTGGTCCAACCGGCACTGGTCAAGGCGTCGTTGGCCGTCGCATCGGAATCGTTGGAACCTTGCAGGATCCAATCCTTGGGAAGGCGGTCCTTGAGCGACTCGTAGCGGCCAACCAAGGTGTAGCCGCGCACCGTCTTGGGCGTCGCGTACTGGACCTGGATGACGGATGCACGCTTGAACGGGCGGAAGTCGTGGTCGGAGATCCACTGTGTCCAGCCGCCAGCGGGCATGTTGTCGAACGCGTTTTCGGGACCGTACGAGTCGTCGTAGACGCTGTTGGTGGTGATCGCGACGATATCGGACGACTCGAGATCCAAGGCCACCGACGAACTTTTGAGTCGAGCCACCAATGCGGACTGGTCGTCCTGGACAGGCGCTGTGGCGGCATCGACTTGGCATCCGACGATGGTGACGGATGCGGCAAGAGCCAGAGCCGCGGGGAGGAGTTTGCGCTGGGTCATCGACACTGGTGATTCTCCAAGGGTGAGCAACGGGGAATTGGGGCCGACTTCTCGGATCCGCTTGAATGAAGTTAAGGCAGAATCACCGCTGACGCCAGGGTTGTCTCGCGTTAATCTTGCGAGCCGATCTTCGTTACCCGATCCACCCCGAAGTCCAACCGGACACGAAAGGCCCTCTGCAAAATGTCCATCGAAGAGACCTCGATGACTGCCGGATCCAAGCGCGTCATCTGCACCTCGTGCAACTGTTCCAAACCCTTCGACGAGGAGATCTGCCACATCTGCGGATTTTCGCTTTCCTTGGGCGACGTCACCGAAGGAACGGGATTCTTCGGCTCGTGGAAAAGCGCGGCCGCCGCTGCGTTCTTTTGGCTCTTCTGGTTCGTCGCGACCTTGGTGGACATACATCGCGGCTATGCGCCTCGATGGTTCGAGTACTTGAACGTGGCATCGTTCCTGTTCGCCATCGCTTGGCTGGTCTTCGCCATCAAGCGCAAGAAGAAGGCACGCTAGCTCGAGGAATCGACCTCTCGAAGGCAGGAGAGGCCAACACCGATCAGATCGCCCGCTTCCGGGCGAACCTGTCCATCACTTGTTGAAATCGAACTCGATCAGCGACGTGTATTCGGACCCGTTGTTTTCCGTGATGCACAGCCGATAGCTCCGAAATGTACGCGGAGAGGCCAAAGGGAAGATGCGCGTCGTGGTCGTGCGCGTCGTCTTGGGCCATCCCGTGGCGATATCGATGCCGTTTCGCGAGTCGATCGTTTCCCAGTTGGAACTCGCGATCGGGTCGTACGCGGACGCGAGACCGTTGTTCGATCCCTGCAGCTTCCAGGACTTGGGGAGCTGATCGGCTCGATACGCACCCAGACGTCCAGCCAAGGAATAGTTGTGGATCTGGACCGGAAGCGGATAGGTGATCTGGATGTTCGCCGATCCCATGGACGAAATCTGACCAGGCGCGGACGACCAGATGGTGCTGGCGTTGCCGTCGATCGCCATCCGTGCATCCATGCTTTCGGCGAAACTGCCGTTGCACGTGACCGCCACACCGGCGGAGTCGCCCGCACGCGCCCAAAGAACAAGTTCCCTCGCTTCGATCCACCTGGAAGAATGGGTGCGAAGCGGAAGATCGCTCAACACGACCCACCGGTATTTGACGAACGACGATGGAGCCGCGATATCGAACGAAATCGTGTCGTTTTTCGCCGTCCCCCAATCCAGAGAACGCACCAAACGCCGACTATCGAGTTTAACCCATCTGGCGCTTTCCAGGGGATCCCCCACAACGGCGGAGGCATCGTTGCTTCCCTGCAAGACCCATTCGCCAGGCTGCGACCCGAAGTACACGGCGCCAGGAGACAGTTGAACGATCACCGAATACTTTCGGATCGCCATCGGCACGACGTATTCGACCATGGCTCCAGTGTTGATTCCGGCGCGCGCCACATCCGGCGCCCATTCCGTGGACACCAGCCCATCGAACAGATATTCTACCCGATCCGTACGCAATCCCATTTCCACGACTTCCGGGGGATCTGGAGGTTCGATCCCTGTGATCGCGCGGATCATGTTGGTCCGGGAGTCCATCGCGACCAGAACGTCGGCGGCTCGTGCGGCAAACGCAGCTCCCGCGCTTTCCGGAGCGTCCTGGGGCGCCGAAGCGGTAGACATTTCCTGGCAAGACGCCAGGAGGCCCACCGCGGCCAGTGAAAACGGAACCAACAAGCAATTCGCTTTGCGCAAAAGACATCTCCAGTTCAAATGGGGGGGTGCCGTGATCTGGGCACCCACGACAAAATTTGCAGAGGGAAGCAAAAGGGGGACACGGAGCCGCAGCGGGATGCAACCAGGGGTTCACCGCAGTCCGTTGAGGGAGAATTTACAGAGGAACGACGTCACTGCAAAGGGTGAGCGAGAAACAACGCGTTCCAGCCATGGAAAATTTGACGATCGACCTATCGCGCAACGGGGACGTCGCCCTTCGTCAGGCTCAGGACGGGCCCGGATGGGGCGGGACGCCCCAGCTTGCGACAATTTCCGTCAGCTTGCTCGCAGCGTCCAGAGATCGGGATTTTCGCGGTCGGCCCAGATCTCGCGCGCCGCGTTGTACCAACGGGTGAACGCCTGCGCGATGGCAGCCTCCACATTGGCGGCTTCCACGCGCATCTTGGAGCGATCGAGCACTCCGATGTAGCTGCCCGCGATCTCCATCTGGTTGAGCTTCAGGGCCAGGGCGATCACCTGGTACAGAACCTGTCCTTCGTAGTTGAAACCGGGCGCGTTGGAGCGTTCGAAGCAGGTGAGGTAGCCCTTCAACGCCTTGAGGTAGTAGGGGGCGGGATCGATCTCGTAGGTGGCGGCGATGGTGGCCTGTTTGAGCGTGTAGGCGGCGATCTTGTAGGCAGAAAACGGAACGTTGCGCTTGAACTCGATTTCGGCGCGCTGGATGGCCAAGTCGTAGCTGGCGATGCCGGCTTGCGGTGTTCGCGTGCGGGGCAATAGATCGTTCATGGCATCCAAACTCTGTTCGGCGAGCCAGTTGTTGCGGTCGTCGGCGACGGCCAGGATTGCGGCCAGTTCCCCCTGGTGCAACCTCGGAGGGATCTCGCGGTTGCGGGCCGGATCGCGGCCGATGAAATCGCGCTTGTCGGGCGAAGCGAACAGGCACTGCGGACAGACCGTGACAGAAAGCAGATTGAAGTCGACCACCTTGTAGCGTCCCATGGCACGAAAGTGCGGCATTCCGAACTTGTCGGTCATGACCTGCAGGCTCTTGGCCTTGAGTTCGTAGCTGGGCAGGTTGGTCATGTAGCACGAAGGGCACTTGAGGAACACCGTGAAGACGGGGTCGTCTGCGGCAGTTTCTGTCGCGGCGGCGATGTCCAGGACCTTTTCCGTGACCGACCGCATGGTCTTGATCTTGGTCATGTCGATGCGGAAGCCGTACTGCTTGATGTACTCTTCGACCAGCTTGTCGTTGCCCAACATGATCTTCAGGCGGCGACGCACTCCATTTTCATCGATGACAGCCATGTCCCTACATCATCCCATTGTGCAAGCCCCGACTCAAGCCCTCAAAACGCTTTGTGGTTGGTTGTGGCAGGTGGCCTCCCGGGTCCATCGAGCCTGGCGTTCCCGGCGCAGGCCCTCGGTGGCGCCGTCGGTTGTCGTGGTGGGCTCGCTGTGGTCCGGCGGCACGGGAAAGACCGACCTGGCGGCCTGGATCGCTCAACGACACCCGGACCTCGCCATTTTGGCCCATCCCACCGGCGATGAAGACCAATTGTTGTCAGCCCGATTTCCGGGAAGGGTTTTTGTCCATCGGGACCTTCTGGTCGCCTGGAACAACGCATGCGACGCGGGGTTTTGCGCGGCAGTGAGCGACGGGGGCCTGCAGGATCCGGCCTTGGACGGTTGCCCCGCGATCTGCGTGGACCTGGATTTTTCCCCTGGCGCGTCCGACCTGCTTCCATTCGGGCGTCACCGGGAATTGTCGCCGCGTCCGCGCACCGACCTGCTGCGCATCTCCTTGCACCAACATCTGTCACCTCGACTGGACGAGACGTCCCTCCCTCCCCGCGGCACCCATGTGGTCGCTGCCTGCTCGATCGCGAGGCCCGAGCGGTTCTTCCAAGACCTGGAACAGGCGGGCATGATCCTGGCCGAGCGGGTCGCGTTCGGCGACCACCGTCCCTTCGACGCAGGCGTGGTGACCGACACCCTGGCACGCCAACCAGGCCTTCCCTGGGTGATCACCGAGAAGGATGCCGCCCGCGGCGAGCCGCGTTCGATCAAATCGCCGACCTGGACGGCTCGACGGATTCTGTCGCCAACTATCCGGATCGAGGAAGATATCGACCGCTTGACGGATTCCGTCAGACCCTCCCACGCCCCCTGATCAGACCACGTACCGCGCCACTTTGGGCAGGAGCCTTCGCAGGAGCCACACCAGAAGCAGCGACGTCCCGAAGGTGAGAAGCGGCTGCGCCAGTTCGGGGATCCCGTGGATGGCGAAATACATGCGATCGAACAGGATGTGCACCAGGTAGACGCCGAGCATGCATTCCGAGATGGAACGGACGTCGATCCTTCGTGGAAGTCGCGGCGACCACAGGAGCAGGGTCGCGCTGATGGCGATGCCCACGAAATAGGTCTGCCCCACCCCGTCGACGCCCAGCCAGAACGAATAGCCCGCCGCGGCCAGGATCCCGCCCAGGGAGAGGGCTGCCACCATACGTGACAGATTCTGTACGCCGCCCAGGAACGCGCCAACCGCGATCCCCGCCAGGGCGTGGCAGTACTGGACGCTGGGGTAGCCGTGCGTTTGCGCCCACGGGCGCCACCATTGCGCGGTGGCCAAGAGCGCCATGGCGACGACGGCCGAACCGATGGCCAGACCTGAGCGCCGCACCCTCGGCAGTACCATATCGAAACCGACCGAGATGGCGAAGATGAACGGAAGGTACCACAAGTGGATGTGCGTGCCCGCCAGGAGCCCGTTGAAGAACCCCCGGTCGGTCTCGATGATGTGCCGATCCACGAAATGATTGCGGATCCCGTAGACCACCATCCAAGCTGCCCACGGGGACATCAGCCTCAACGCGCGGCCGGACAGAATTTGGCCAAGCGGCCGTCGGGCGGCGTTGCGCGAAACCGCCAGATACGCCGAAATCACCAGGAAAACCACAAGGCCCGAATACCCCAAGCCGGTGCGATCGAACCCCGAGTGGAACCACACGATCCCGAACGCGGACAGGATCCGCAGGATCTCGATTTCCTGTCGGATGTTCTTCTCGGCGCCGGTCGGCTGGTTGGCCGAGCCGGTGGCGGCTGGATGCTCCTGCATCGCCTCGGAATCGACGTTGGCCGGCACCGAACCCGCCTTATTCGGCCATCGGGAGCGCATCCCGCGACCGAAGCTCGTTGACAATTTCCGTCAACGCAGGATGCGCGCCTCGTTCCTCGAGGGTTTCGGACAGGATGGTCAGGCCCGGGGCCAGGAACTTGGAGAACCACGGCAGGTTCTTGCGCCGCGACAGGAACCCGTAGGCGCCCAAAGCCTGCATCACGCGCTGCATGGCGGCGTCCAGAAGCTGTTCCCAGGCCTGGTCGGCCGACGTCGCGGGAACCAGTTCCAGAAATTGTCCGAAAAGGTCGCGACGCAGCTCCATGGGCATCGCCACGTACGGGTCCCACAGAAGCGAGGCGAGGTCGTACCACCGGCTTCCGGGGCGCGCGCCCTGGTAGTCGATGAACCAGACGTCGCCGCCGCGGCACATGAGATTCTGCGACTGGAAATCGCGATGCATCAGACGGCGTTCGTGCGCTTCCACGCGCACGGCCAGGCGGTGGAGTTCGGCCAACAGCGCCGGTTCGGCCATGCGTTCGGGGGCCAATCCGTACGATTCCTCGGCGCAGCGGCGCGAGAAGTAGCTGGTCTCCCACAACAGCGGCCCCAAGTCGAACACGCGGTTCACCAGATCGGGACAGCCGTGCATGTCGCGGGTGCCCACATCCTGCCAGCGGGCCAGTGCGCGCAACGCGGGAACATAGGCGGCGCGCAGGGCGGCGCGGTCGCCATCGCCGGGAAACCCCGCTTCGTGGGCCTTCTGCAACAGCAGCACCGATCCCAGGTCCTCCAGCACGACTTGACGGATCTTGTCGTCGGAGCCGTGGATTTCGGGCACGTCGAGACCGCAGGCGCGCAGGTGCCGCGATA
>JBDKGS010000016.1:0-31097 GCA_039798065.1 Fibrobacterota bacterium
GTGCGTAGAGGGTTTCCTCGCGTTGAATTTTGCCGTTTTCCATGAATACTCGCTCGAGTCGTCCCTTGTCATACTGGTAAACGACTCCTCGGGCGTTAAACCGGTTATCCTTGATTGGATCTGTAAAATGGTCTACCTGCGGGTCAACATCGTCAAAGATCCGCCACTTCTGGTGGTAGCCAGAATGGAAAAGATCGGGAAAGTCCTTCTGGTATTGATAGGATACCCCGTAGTGGTCGAATTCCTCCAGGGCGTGCATGGACGGCGTCGCTAGGACCTGCTTGTAGTCGAATCGACCTTTCGCTCGGCATGATTCGATTACCGTCTGCAGGTGCTCTGCGCCGTTGCGCAGGAGGGATAGATGACCGTGTCCAAGGAACTTTTCCGATCTCTCAAGGATGGATTCTCGTGCAAACTTTCTGATGTCACCAAAAACGAGATCGGAATCGCAGTAGCCCCAAAAATCATATCCATGTATGAATTCGTGCCAGATCTTATCGTAAAAGACGCGAAAATCGCAAAGCTTATAGGGGCGATCGAGGCAAATTTGGAATTCGAAGCATGCTTGAACTCGCTGTTGCATTTCTGCAAAGTTCATTTTCACGATACGGATATTGGAAGCATGAGGAAGCGATGACGTATCTGCGTCGGTCACCACCAGCCAGTCGATGGTTGAATTGGCCATGCAACTGGCGTACCACATCCGGAATGTGTTGGGTAGTTTGCCGAAATAAGGCTGTATGACAATGATTTTGGATTGTGTCATGTTGGGCTTGCCTCCAATGTAAGGGGGAGTTTGCGGATGAAGCGGGCGGGATTACCTGCCCAGATCTCACCGGGAGGAATGCTGCGTGTGACCACCGAACAAGCACCCACGATCGAGTCACTTCCGATCACGACACCTTTGAGGATGGTGGAATGGGCTCCGATGAACGCGCCTTTTTGTATGACGACTGGAGATGATTTGGCGTTGGCGCGATCTGTCACAGGATTTCTTCGAAGGGTTGGATCCTGTGCGTGGAAATCCGTGTCATAGACACAAACTCCGCCGCCGAACTTGACATCGTCTTCGACGACGATGCTGGACATGGCGATCAGCGCGGTCGAACTCATCCCCACGTTGTTGCCTATGACAATTGATGCACCTGGGCCAGTGAAGAAAGTGCAGGCTTGGGGGCGTCCGATTGGATTGCCACGGTTGCCATTGTTCATTCTGAATCCCGATCCGATCCGGAAACGACTATTTCTCGAGATCGATACGTGCGGCACCCCTTTGGTTCCGATATCCTGAAACTCTACGTTGTTCAGGTACAACAGTGCCAGCGTCCAAGTTCGTTCCACAATGCCGGACGCGACCTGAAAGGCGCGACGCTGGAACTTGAAGGCTAGTGAGAGAGCGAGCTGCATATGTTCCTGTAAATTTCTGTGAGCCGGTGGGCATTGGTCGTGCGATCGTGTCGCTCTCTCGCGCGCGCGAAGCCAGAACGGGAGAGCTTTTGGGCCAGGCTGGGGTCATCGAAGAGGCGACACACCGACTCCGCCAGCATTTCGATCTCTTCGAAACGGTACACGAGTCCCGTAACTCCGTCTTCGACCATGTCGCGGATGCCGCCAACATAGGATGCGATGCAAGGAACACCGAGGGACTGCGCTTCCCCGATGGAATTGGAGCTGTTCTCAATGGCGGATGGACAAAGGAAGCAGCTAGAGTCGAGAAATTCTCGAACCATCTTGTTCTCGTCCAGCATACCAGTGAATTCCACTTTGTTCCGAAGCCCCAGGCGGTTGATCTCAGAGGCTAGATACGAGCCGTATCCGTTCGCCCTAAGCCCTTTCCTGTTGAGAAAATCGTTTCCCGCAACCTTCAATTTTGCATCCGGATGGTGGCGCAGGATGAGAGGAAGCGCCTTGATTGCCTGGTGCATCCCTTTGATCGGATAATGGCCCTGACTCAGAAAAATGACACGACGTTGAAGCAGCTCTGAATTCCAAGTGTGCTGGGCGAAGCTGTCCCGTAGGGTCTCGTTGCAAAAATGGTATTCGGCTGTCGGGTTGATCGCCCAGGCATGCGTCCGATCCCAGTTGGTCCGGCCAATGATATGGCGGCTCATGCGAAGAGCTTCCTTTTCCCATTCGCCCCTTGCGAGCATGGATCGGTGCTGATCAAATAGACTGTCTCGTCGCACCAGATCACGCAACGTACGGTGCTTGCGGATCGTATCCTCGCCAATGGAACCGAAAAAATATCGCTCGTAAACGCTGACAAGCCCTTGGATGGAGACGACCGCGCCTTTTGGTCCTTGGCTACGCAGATAACTCAGTCCGTGTGGGTATTCTGTTCCGTGGATGTGGATCACTTCGGCGGGAAAATCGGCCTTCACAGCCTTCCAGTGGCGCTCCATGTGGGTATCGTAATCCAGCACGCTCGTGCTGCGTGGAACCAGGAAGTATGTAACGCCGTCGAATTCGAATCGCTTGAGGGAGGAGCCGGAGTATGGAGTGGCGATCGCGATTTCTAATTCCGGTGTGACTTCCCGAAGGGACTGCATCCCCGAATACATCCATCCGCCAAGGGAAGGCTTGGGAATGCCCAATTCCTCGCAGGCGCGGGGGAACAGGACATTGGTGATCCAAAGGACCTTCATGCCGGGATCCCGCTCCGCTTGCAGGGGTGAAGCGCTACCAGTAACATGCGCCCTCCACCTTATCCGCAGATTTCGGTCGTTCCTCTTCGCCGGGTTTTACCCAATGGGCATTCATAAGTTTCGAGTAGTCGTAGACATCGTTGTATCCAGGATTTTCCCATCGCTTGCCGCGGATTCCGAACAGGAGTTGGAGAGACCCTCCCAAGTGGAACCCCTTCTTCCCCATCCGCTTGGCATGAGCGGCGAGGGGTAGTCCATAGGCGCCACAACCGACCAAACAGATGTCGAAATCCGTCCTCTCCATCTCATTCACCATGGAATCAAGCGCCTCGAACCAATTGTCGAAACCAGTTGGTTCACCGGCGAGACTTTGGACCGCGCGGATGGTGGTCAGCTCGAATTTTGGCAGTAGTCCATCGGGGAAGATCAGCTCGCGTTTGGCATATTGCGATTGGATCGTGGCACTGAACGGGTGGATGACAAGTACTTTCCGGCCGGCCAATGCCTTTGTCCAAGGCACTTTGGAGAAGTAGGGATTGAGGAGTTCGAGGTCGACCTTGCGCGCGGAGGTGAGCTCCCTGTTGAACACTCGTTCGTCGGGGACCCATGATCCGAGAACGTCGATCAGCGGAATATCACGCAGCATCAGGTCACCGAAGCGCCGAGCCATTGCCTCAGTGGGGGGGAAAAATCCGCTCCATTTTTCCATTTGCTGGAGAATAGCTGGATTCCACCACCATTCCGGTCTTTTTCCAAGCACGAAGTCCAATGGGTGTGAAGTGCCTTCGACAACACCGGTGTAGTTCACGAGGCATGACAGTTCGGTGCTACCGAATCTTGCGATCATCGAAGGATTTGGGGATTCCAGAGACTGAATGATGATGTCGGCAGCCAAGTCTGGATCAAGTTCGCGGTCAGGCTTTGTTTGCCCAGCAGCGGGGAGGCGACGAATTCCGGCGCGCAGCGCCTTCAAAGAAAACCTCCACGCAGAAGTGAAGGGTGACGCTATGGAACCGGAAGTTGGATCACTTGCCCGAGACAGGGTACCCATGAAGCCTCCAGATCGCCTTGGTGGCGAGGATGAAAAAACGTGCGGCCAACCATAGGTTACGCCGCAAATAGAGAAAACGCTCCAACCTGGTCAGGCGGCTAATCGTCTTCTTGTCAAGATTTGCAATGAGGTGCCGGATAGAGGCTTCATCGCCGGACCGAATGTGACTCAGAAACCGGTGGCGAAGTTCGTATCGCTGGAATCGTCCGACAAGGGGGTTTGGTGTGGTGTCAGCAGCCTCACTCAATATTCGGTGAAATTTTTCGATGTCGGGCAGTTTTCGGAAACGCTCGTCAGCTGTCATCCGGGTTGTCTGGCCTTCAAGATTGTTGTTGCGCACGGACAGTGGCCGCCCGATGTAGACAATCTTGTTGCTCAAGGCCAACCGATAGAAGCAGGAAAAATCTTCGCAAAGTCTCATGCCGGTGGGGAATCCTTCGCCATCCGGAAAACTGGAAAAAAAAGCTTCGCGGGATACAACCATGGCACTTGTATGAGGCATGACGTGGGGGTTCTCGAAAAACTGTACTTCCAAGCTCTTACCCGCATATCGCGGTACAGTGGAGTCGGAGGTGGAGCCGGTTACAACGTCACGATGGATGCTGGAGGTTCCAAAGAGGTTTGCCGAGGGAAATCTTTGCGCCGCCTCGAAAATAGCTTCGAGAAAACCCGGAGCCCATTCATCGTCACCGTCGATGAATGCTATGTACTTTCCGCGTGCCTCAGCAACGCCACGATTACGGGCAGCACTGACACCTCGGTTGGCCTGGGTGAAGAGCCTGATTCTCGGGTCATTGTACCCACCGACGATAACTGGGCCACCGTCGGTCGAGCCATCGTCGACCACAACGATTTCGAAGTCCGGGAACGTCTGTGCCAGGACAGAATTCAAGGTGGCCTGGATCATCGATTCTTTGTTGTAAAGAGGGATCACAACGCTGAAGGTGGTCATTTGTGTGAACCTAGGGAACGGGCTAAGAAGGCCATCGACTCAGCTCGTTTGGCTTCCAGTTTGGTATCCACGGCGCACCAATCCGGTTCGTGGGTTGGAAGAGCGACGGAGCAACTATCGCGGCTGGAGTCAAGCAATCGATCTTGCAGACCAAAGCACTCCAGTAGCGAAGTGAACCGAGCAAGGCCACGTCCAGAATTGCCGATCGCAATGAAGGGCTTACGAAATATGATGGAAAATGCACATCCGTGGAATGAGTCGGTGACCACAAATTTGGCAGTTCGGAAGCTATTCAACCAAGCCTCCACGGAAGGGCGAGAGTCCAGGCGACCCTCCAGCATCGTAAACGGTGCTAGGCCTAGGTTTGCAGCTGTTTTACTGACGACCTCCGATTTGAATGGGTCGGAATCGAGCATGTATGTGAAGAGTCCAGATTCGATATCGATTCTGTCGGAATCGGAAAGCAGCCGGAGATAATCCGCAGCCTCAAGGAGGAGTGTGGGATCTAGTACCTGTACGGATTCGAGCCCAAGGTGTCTTTGACAAAGCTCGACTCCAGAGGATTCTCGCACAGAAATCCCGGAAAAATCAGCTAGATGCTTTCGGATTCGTTCTGTGTCATTGGTGTCGAAGCACCACTCGGATACTCCAAAAGAGGCGGCGTAGGATAGCTTGCGAGCTTTTTCTGGTGCGAATCCAAGACAAAATGCGTCGAAAAAGTTGGTGCGTGCATATTCCTTACGCCATACTTGGTCGCTTCCCACCACGAATGCTTCGAATCCGGAGCGACCGGCACTTCGGAGAGAGGCGAGGGTTCCGATCTTTCGAGTTCGAGGAGAGATTCGGTTGGATACGAATTGTCTTAGGTGGCGGGTGCGGTCAAGGATCGCGCGGTAGCGGGTTGCCCACAAGATGTCGTATCCAAGCCAGTCAGGCACTAGATCCAAGATCCGGTTTAGGATCTTTCCTTTGAGGCCATCTGGAAAGGGCTGCAAGTCTAGAAGAAGTGGGGAGTGTCCTTCCCGACGCAGAGCGAATTGCAGTGCGAAGGCTTGCAGGATCCCACCGATGTTGCTCCCTAGGGGCAGCGTGACGATTCCGATCTTCAAGTTGCCTCCATCAATCCGATTTGAATCGCAGTTGCCGTCTGAGCTTGGACGGAATCCGATTTAGGACGAGTTCACGTTCGGATGGCGCAAGTATCGCCTTCCAGGTAATGATTCCCATTGCCAAGGTGGAAAATACCGTGGAAAGTCCGAGCCGAAGGAATGACGATGGTAGGCTGATAGTTGGAATGAGTCCGGCCAGTACTCCAACCAACGCGACACCGAGGGTTGGCAGGAGTACATCGCGGTTCCATTGCCCGATGGGAATGTTGAAGAGTCGGCTTGCCCACATTTGTCTACCGATGGTAATCACTGCCGCGATTAAAGCAAATGCTGCTCCAACTCCGGTAGGCGGTGACCCTAGGATGATAAAAATCCACGCGAGTGGGAATGCTGCAACCACAGTGAGGCCAACGGTACATTGGTAAGCAGCTATCTTACCGCGTGCGTTCACTGCAAGACCCGCACCGATGCTCAGCCGGTCGATCATGAACGCTGCTAGCATCCAACGACAGAATCCTGCTGCGTGCTGGGGGGGATGCTTTAGCCAAAGCTCCAGAACATATTCCATCTCAAGCAGGAGTGGAACGGAGAAGAGTAGAACCAAAAGCGTGCCGTATTTGCTTGCCTTTTGGCTCAAGGACAACATGCGCGCGCGGTCGCCACGGCCCTCGCTGGAAGTGATTTCGGGCGAAAACGCGCCGATCATTGCCGATGAGAGCACCGTTGATTGACCAGAGACCTGATTTGCGATGCCGAAAGCTGCGTTGACACCTGGGCCGAAGTGCATGTTCAGGAGCAAGTTCGATCCCTGGTCTCGCAGAATAGCTCCAGCTGACCCAATGGTATTCCACAACGCGAACCCGAAGAGTTCCGAGACATGATGGCGGGAGAACCATGTTTGCGGGGAGGGACGGCACTCTTCAAAAAGAAGGAAGCCACGGAGTATCCTAGCAACCTGCATAGCGGTAATGATCCCCACCATCCCAAACGCATAAGTTAGGAGGTGGTCCCCTGGTACGTAACTCAAAAAGTAGGCAAGAACGAAAGCCAAGGCAGACTGGGCTAGGGCCCAGAGAGCCAATTCGCTGATGTATTGCTTGGCGGTGAACATCGCGACAAACGGTACCGAAACCATTCCGAGGAAGGCAGATACAAGCGAGCCCCGGAATACCCAGATGCAGGTTTCAAGCCGGTCTACCGGGACCGTTAGGTGGTGTTTCAGGAAATATTCACCAATTGGCCAACCCAACAGCACGAGAGCTGAAGCAAAAAGAAGGTGGATCCCCAGTGAAGCATTGAACCACTTCCGAACTTCTTCGGAGGAGCCTTTGCCAATAGCGAAGGCGAAGTGACGGGATGCGCTGTTGGAAAGGACACCGTTAAGGAATACAACGAAAGCGATGAGTGAGCCGACTACGTTGTAGAGGCCATAGTCGCTCTGTCCAAGCGTGTTTAGGACCCAGCGACTGCTGAATAATGCTAGTCCAGCGGAGATTACAGATCTTCCGTAGGACGACAACATGTTGACGGCGATTTTCCTCGACGGATTCATGTTCGCTCAGAAATAAAGGATGAAAATCTCCGGCCCGTTAGGCCGGGCGTTTTGGCGCAGGTACGCCATAAGATTTGTAGCGCTGGTAGTTTCCAAGCACAATGGCGCATTTGTTCAGGACCAGGGATGCATCGAGCTCTGGCCTGATCTTGGTTCGGCGAACGGCTTCGCGAATGTCGTCTGGCGAATGTTGACCTTGTTCCAAAATTAGAAGGCAATGGTCACTGGATCGCAATGCAATCGAGGCGTCGGTGACCAAAAGTACCGGGGGAGTATCGATGATTACAACATCGAATCGTCCGCGCAATTCGCCAACAAACGAGTCAAATGCCGGAGAAGAGAGTAGTTCGGACGGGGAACCTGGGCAATTACCACACGGCACAAACCAGAAATCCGGAATGGCTGCGTAGCTCTGGATAACACTTTCCATAGAGGCTTTGCCAAGGATGAGTTCGGCAAGCCCTGGGCTGGCATTCACTCCAAAGATCGAATTCAGCTGCCCCATTCTTAGGTCGGCATCGACCAATACCACCTTTTTGCCCGCTGCTGCCAGCAGGGTAGCGAGGTTGGCACTCAGGAAACTTTTTCCGACACCGGGGGTTAGTCCACTGATGCAAAGAACTTTGTGGCGTCGGCTAAGTAACGTGAATTCAACCGCAGTTCGCAAGCTTCGAATGCTCTCCACTGCCAAGTCGGAGGGGTCGACGATCGATAAAAGACGTGGGGGGCTGGCGTTTCTGGCAATCCGCACCTGGGTTTTGCTTACCGGAATTTGAGCGATCACGGTGAGGCCGGTCATGCGCTCAAGCGAAGATGCGTCTTGGATACCCTTGTCAAAAGCCTTCCGCCCGACAAGAATGAGGAAGCCGATCAGGAAGCCAGCGACAACACCAAATCCCGCTATCGCTCCACGATCAGGACGGACAGGAGATGTCGGCACGATTGAAGTATCGAGGACGCGTGCACTTCCGACCTCGCCAGCCTTGACGACTTCAAGCTGCTGCATTTTATCTAGCATCGCTTGGTAAAATTCGGTCGCCACGGTTACATCACGAGTCAATTTCAGGACTTCTTGTTGGGTTTTCGGCAGCTTACGCACCTTGCCGCTGGATCTACCCATCGTCTGCCGGACCTGACTCATCTGCGCGTTTAAGGCGGCGATCTGAGGGTGATTTTCCTCGTAGAGCCGTGAAAGCTCTTTTTTACGCTGTTCAAGCTCAAGGATTTGTTTTCCGAAATCGACCTGCTGTTCCAGGGCAATTTTAGCCTCTGATGTGAGATCCACAGTTCCCATGGATAACCGGAAAGAGTTCAGCACGGAATCAGCAGAATCCAGCCGCGCCTTCACATACGGAATTTGCTGACGCAGAAATTCCAGGGTCTTTCGGGCTTCGGCGGACTTGGAATCAATGTTCTGCCGCATGTAGGAGCGCACGATTTCGTTTAGGACGATGGAGGCTAATTCGGGATCGGTATCTTCGTAGCGCAGTTCGATGATGCCGGTGTTCTTGCCTTTTTCTTTTACAGCAAGCGGACCTCGCACCTTTCGAAGCGCCCAAGACGGACTCGCACGGGACAGTAAGAACAGCTCGCCCGGTTCGGATTGGAGGAAATCGACACGCAGCCTAAGCGTATCGATGCCGACAACGAATTCAACGGCCTGACCCACGGGTACCTGGAACAGTTCTTTCTCCATTGGGTCGACCAAGATCAACGATGTGTCGTTCAAAGTCTTAAGCTGCCAAGTGGATTGGGCGTCTTCAGGTAAGGGAGGCAGAGACAACTCTCCGACACGGATTCGGCCTTCCTTACCGAGCAATCTCCTGTAGGAGGTTCGGGCAAACCCAAGATTGCGCAAATGGAGTGTTTCGGACACCGGTTCCAGGACCATTCGGCTGCGAAGTACCTCAATCTCGGTCTCTGCCGCCGAGGTACTTCCGAACATATCCTCTAACTCTCCGTATTGCCCGAAAGACTCCCCATTGTTCGCGATTTCAATTTGGATCAACGCATCAGCTTGGTAGATGGACGGTTTCCAGCGAGAAACAAATTGTCCTGCCCCAGCCCCGATCAGAGTGGTAAGAACAAGGAATTTCCACTTCTTAATGATCAGGTCAACCCAATCGGTAAGACTGGCCTCTCCGCTAGAGTGATCTATCATCGCCATCACTCCGTCCTCAGAAGGGGGAGCCACACGCGTCCCATGCGTGAAATCGTTTGAAATGCGTCCTCGAAGCTCGCTCGGCCTTGCCGATACGGATCGGGAACATCTTCATCTGATTCGTGGCCTAGTCGCCAGATCTTTCCAGTGGCCCAGGGAAAGAGATCACGCAGCAACTTTCGTTGACTTTCCTCCATCACCAGAACCAAGTCTGCACCAGTAAGCATTGTAGCCTCGATTTGCCGGGCTTTGTGCTTAGATAGGTCGTGTCCGTGCGTGCGACCGACGTCTAATGCGTCGGGTTCGGCTGGATTTCCCACGAGCGCCCCCGTCCCTGCGGATTCCACCGTTAGCCCAGGGACCATGTCCCTGAACCAAGCCTCAGCAAGAGGGCTTCGGCAGATATTACCCGTGCAGACGACTAGAAGACGTTTCACCAATTTTCCTTGAGTGTTTGAAGGTTGACCGACGAGCCGGTTCCTGTAGCCACGGTGGAGTTGATGACGCCTGCGATGGGAACCAGTTGCTGGAAGACCCTGCTCCAGCGACTTAATCCGGACTGGTCGACGTAGACGAGGTCCCGTGGACGCAACTGAAACTGGCCCGCAAAAGCTAGAGCTACAGGGGAGCTGCCATCCAACCGGTAGACCGTGACTTTGGCAGAATCCTTGGCCCTCATCACGTAGACGCCGGCAGAATTGGCTGAAATGGTGTTGAAGCCGCCGACTTGAGTAAGCCCGCGCACCAAGCTCAATCGCCCGTTGATGAGAGGAACCATTCCAGGTGTAGCAACTTCACCTAGGACATACACAACCCGATCGGTGGCTGCAGGAACTCTGATTTGATCGCCTGGGTGGAGGCGGATGCTATCGAGATGAGCTCCTGCTTCCTGAAGTCCTTCAACGTCGAGTTCGTACGTGCGGCCGTCGCGAACCAGCTGCACACCTGATGGATCGCCGGTGGGAAGAATACCACCCACCCGATCGAGGAGCTCGGCGAGATTCATCGGCATGTCTTCGATTGCCACCATCCCTGGCTGCCTGACATGACCAGAAACGAAGACCCTCTGGCTGCGGAATGCCGAGATTTTAACGTCGACTTGCGGATCTTTGAGAACTTTGGCCAAGTCCCTGGTGATCAAACTTTGCAGTTCCGTGGTGGTCATTCCGACCACCTTGACTCTGCCCATGAAAGGGAAGAAAAAAGTACCGTCCGCATCGACAAGTTGACCGGAGGCCAAGTCATTTCGGTATTGTCCGAGTGGGAGGGTCAGCTCTGGGTGATCCCAAATCGTGATGATCAGGACATCGAATGGACCGATTTTGTAACCAGGGGCGGTGCCTTCTAAGAGCTGACGGGGGATTGTTGCTCGGGGTGGGGTGAAAATGTTCACATTCCGAGCATCGAGGTCCACCACATTGACTGTGATGTTACCGATCTTAACTTCTTCACCTTGCCCTGGCAGCTCGGGCATGTGCATGAATGAGGCGCATCCTGATAACAGATGCAATACAAGTAACGGGAAGGATATGGCGATAAAACGCATGTGATTCAAGATAACAAAACAACCTTGGATAAAACGCCAGCGGGTTTTGTTGTTTGACATCGAACTTAGCGAATACTAGACCCGCTGATGTGCCAAATTCCACCACCAGGGGAGAGCACAGCTTTCCCCTGGTGTGGTGGAATTCACTCTAATCGGGAGCGGCCAAGCCGGTCGCGGTCCCGTCCACAACCAGGAAAAACTGACCTGGAGACGATGGTCTCCAAGTGCCGTTTCCAGCTGCATCCGGGAGGATTTCCGTAACCATGCGGCCGCGAAGATCGAAGATCGATCCTTTTCCAGAAAGGCGTTCGATTACCCATTCTTGCTGCTTCCTATACAAACGCTGGAATCCCCGTTTTTGTACAGGTGGTGCAGTGGGTGAATCGGCCGTGACTTTGTCGATCTGGAAGGCGACCGTTGCTCCGAAGCCTGGGAGCTCTGCAGAGCCGATCTTCACGCCCGAGGTCGAGAGCCAAGTGCCGCCACTCAAAGTGGTTGTTGTAGAGGTTGGCAGAGCATTCACGAAGATTTGTGCCACTGGGGTCTTGTCGATTAGGCTCTTTTGGATGGTCCGCATGGATACATCACCGAACCAATAAGCCGGAAAGCCGGACCCGGTCGTGAATTGGAGCATGGAGGCAGAATCGCCAGAGCTTGTCTGGAAGAGCAGATCGTAACGAGCCGGAAGGGTGTCCAACCGTAACACGGGAAGCGCTGCCAAGCGAATGGCGCCCTTTGCCGTTTGCACCACCGGACCTAATGGCTGGTTCAGTTCCGATCCGGCGGCCGTGAATGAGAGTTTCCACCATTGTCCGGCGGTGGTAGCAAAGCGTGAGGTTGTGCTGGATGTGGAGGCAGCTACAGATCCAGAAACCTTTTGGAGCGTGTACTTGGATAGGCTATTAGAAAGGGTATCTGTGGTCAGGTTGCCTGACGTCGCCCAACTCGTGGACGTCGTCGCCTTGAGTACTTCTTGGCCTAGCGCAGGATCGGTCGTCGAAACCCGTTGGCGTTCCCAGAGCGTCTTGCCGCCTTTGCCACAGCGGACCAGGGTCTTCATTTCATCACATTGGTAATTGCCTTGCAGGCGTTCGTAGGCTGTCGCGAAGCGGTCGGCAGCAGTCTTGAAAATCACCTGACCCTGAAATGAGACGAGTACGTTGTCAGAAAACAGGTTTGTGCGAATATCCTCGTCTGTGATCGAGGAATTGAGATAAAAGTCGATTTGTGCCGAGAGGTTATTAAAAAGCACATTTCCTTTTGCTGTGACTCTCCGAGGAATGTGGCACCCTATGCCGCGAGCATTTCCGTAAACCACATTGGAATCGATGCGCACGTCGTGCGAGTTGTTGTCTAGCGCGATTCCTGCGTATTCCTGACCCGGGCTGGATCGCCCCGACATGGCTCCAGGTGTCGACCTGATGATGTTCCTGCGAATCACGCTACCAGTGGCTCCCACAGCGGTGGGAGAGCCTGCGATGGTGTAGATTCCACCCCCATCTTCGGTGGTGATGCAATGATTACCGATCGTATTCTCTTCAACGATCGAATTCCGACCAGTGAATGTGATTCCGTTGTAGCCAACGGAATCGATTTCGTTTCTTGCCACGAAGGATGTATCACCGCTGACTGCGATTCCGTGCCCGTTGCAACATCCGGGTCCATTTCCGTCAGGGCCCAGCTTGGAAAGTACCGCGACACCCTTGATCCGGTTGCGAACCGTACGATTGCCTGCGCCATGGTTGATGATGCCTGCGCTCGTTGGGCCGATGACTTGGTTGCCCACAACCTGGTTTTGCCGTCCGCTGAGTCGGATGGCAACAAGTCCAGGGTGAGCGACTTGACAGTTCTCAACTTGGATGCCCGCGCTACCGTTGCCGTGTATTCCAAGTGTGGTTGTTCCGAAGACCTTGATCCCAGACACGGTCACGTAGTTCGCCTTCGAAAGGTCGATTCCGGTGTCCAGGACAGCGGCTTCTACGGTGGGAAGTGTCGAGCCAGACGGGTCGATCCAGCGAAGGGTTGAATCGGAAGCCGTGTAGGCCCAGGTGCCAGGGACCTTGAGTGCAGAAGGGTGATTGGATACGAAGAAATGCGAGCTATCGAGAGCATACACGGGCTTGTCTGCGAATTTGAGTTCGGAAGCATCCGTGGAGGCGACAACATGCGTTTCCAGGGTCCACGGAGTTGTCCTGAAGTGAACAGATGCACCCGTCCAGTTTGACCCCAGCAATTGTGCCGAAACGATGGAGCTGTCCGTTGAACCACGTGTTGCGAAGAACCAGCCCGAATCAGCAGGCAGACGAGCGACTCTTAGAGGGATGGTGTCTCGGAAGACACCCTTTACCAAAAGCCCTGAGGGGATCTTGGCGACGCGGATTCCAGCCACGAGGTTGCCGGTGACTTTTACCGTGCCCCGAATCTCGGGCATGGCTCCTGATCCGTAGGCTGCGATTCGAATGGGATTTCCGGCATCACCTGAGTTCTTGATGCGCAGTTTTTCCCGCCAGACTGAACCGGCCTTGAGTAGGAGTTGGTCACCAGCTTGGAGAGTAACCCCATTGACCTTGGAAAGTGATTTCCAAGGTGTGGAAGATGATGTCGCTTCGGTTGCGGTCCTGGCGTCTGAACCGCCCACCGCGTCGAAGTAATATGACTTGGCTGCCGAGACAGATGCTGTCACGAACAGGGCGACAAAGAAAACTCTGACACGCAATGCCGAGGTCCTCATGGCTTTCCCCTTTTTGAGTGGGGGCTGGCCTTCAGGCGCAATCCCCCCATGAAGCCACTCTACCATTCTAGGACTCCCAAGTCCATCGGAAAATTCTCCATCTCGTCGGATTTTTTCTTCTTCCGATAAAGATCGGATTGCTTTCCGGTTTCCGCTGCGGAATTACCGCACAGGCATTCGTTTCAAGCACTTTGATGTAAGAAATTGTCATCTCTGATTCGCTGGGAAACAAGGGTGAATTACAGGTCGGTTACTGGTTTGTCGAAAGTGTTCAAGTTCTGTCGAGAAGTGCTACTATTTCCTGGCCATTTCAAATGCCGCGTGAATGCCGACTTCGTGGATTGTATCCTCGCACATCAACACCGGTAACGCCCGGGAGCTTCAATTATGCAGACACCGCAAGTCAACGACACGCTTCGTGAGGATCCCGCAAGGGTGTTCCTGGATTCGATACTACCTCCAGAAGGGTTCAAGGGCGGCCTTTTCCCCTACATGCACAACAGCATGTCGGAATTTGTCCCGGGCAAGACTTCCATTTTCTACTCGGGTCCGTACTGGGGGACGGAAGAGGTGCAGGCGGCCGTAGGGGCTCTGTTGTTCGGCCAATGGCTGGCTGCGGGAGAAGCCGTCCGGAAATTCGAGACCGAATTCGCGAGAAAGCTGGGGCAGAAACACGCGCTCATGGTGAATTCCGGTTCCAGCGCGAACTTGGTGCTGGTCACCGCCGCGAAGAAGCATTTCGAATGGGCGGACGGCGATGAGATCATCGCTTCTGTGGTTGGATTCCCTACAACAACGGCGCCAGTGGTTCAAGCCGGTCTCAAGTGCGTGTTCGTCGACATCGAAATGGATTCGCTGAATTTCGATCTCGACAAGGTGGAAGCGGCCATCACGCCGCGCACCCGTGCGATTCTGGTTTCGCCGGTGCTTGGAAACGCACCGGACATGGATCGTCTTGTCAAGATCTGTCGGGAACATGGGCTGGTGTTCCTGCTGGACGATTGCGATTCGCTGGGAAGCAAATGGAACGGGAAGCTCCTGAATACCTACGCTTTCGCCTCTTCCAATTCGTTCTACTCCAGCCATCACCTGTGCACTGGCGAAGGTGGGATGGTGGTCTCGGACGACACCGGCTACATGAAGATCGCGCGTTCCATCGCTTGGTGGGGGCGCGACTGTTTTTGCGTGGGAAAAGCAAACCTGCTCAAGGACGGCTCGTGTGGCGATCGATTCAAGAAGTGGCTCGCTCCGGAGTACGACGAGGTGGTGGATCACAGGTACGTGTTCACACAGATGGGCTACAACCTCAAACCGCTCGATTTGCAAGGTGCGATCGGGAGCGTCCAGCTTGGGCGTTTCGACGAGATCCACGAACGCAGGAGGAATGCGTACACCAGGATTTCCGCGGCCCTGCGCAATCATCTTGACGTTTCTGTACCCGATGCCTTGCCTCAAGCCGAAACGTCGTGGTTCGGGGTTCCCTTGGTCTGCCGTTCCAAGGAGCAAAAGCAGCGGTTGGTCCAGCATTTCGAAAACGCCAAGATTCAGACTCGTCCGTATTTCGCGGGGAACCTGCTGATTCACCCAGGTTACCGCCATCTGGGAGACTACAGGGCCTTCCCGAACGCCAATTTGGTCCTGGATCGGGTGTTCTTCATCGGGTCTGCACCGCATTACACCGAACCTGTGTTCGCGTACATAGAAGATGTGGCGAAGGCATTTATCTAGTGGTAGCCTGCCTGAAGGACTTGAGACGAATCAAACTCCTCGACCGGAGAGGCGATGCGGCACCTTATATTTGTGAGTGATACGGATTTTTTTCCTATTACCAGATATGGCTTGCGAGCTTCCATGAATTATTGCCACATTCGCACGGTGTCGCGTGAATTGACCGGACCAGCCTCCTTTGTTGGGGGATCGGTAGGTTCACCTTCGCCTCGCGCCGGTGAAAACATTTGAAGGCCCTGGATCTTTCAACCGACCCTTCGGGATGGCGCCTTCGCCGCCCGGTGGTGCTCAGTTCAGCCGGGAAAATCGAATATGATCGCGCGACGGTTTTTGTCGCAGGTCTGCGAGGGATCCCCGAGGTACAGGGTGGCATCGAGCGGCATTGCCAAAATTTGTACCCGCGGATCGTGCGCGGCGGCGACGCAGTGAACCTGTTCGCCAGAGTGGGTTATTCTCCTGCGGGAGTGCTCGACTACAAAGGTGTCAAGATTCTTCCGCTGCATTTGGTTCCCTCGAAATCCACCGAGGCGATTTCGCATACCTGCCTGGCTGTATTGCAGGCCAAACGCCTTGGTGCCAAACTGTTGCACCTCCACGGAATCGGTCCAGCTATCTGGACGCCATTGGCGACCAGGCTCGGGTTGAAAGTTGTTGTCACCCATCACGGCTTCGACTACCGTCGGCAAAAATGGAACCGCATGGGGAAGATGGCCTTGCGCAAGGGCGAATCCAATGCGATCCGCCATGCCGATGGCATCATCTGTATCTCAAGCGAGATTTACGATCACATTCGCAGTCAATCTCCCAAAGGGTCTGTGGTCAAAATCCCCAACGGGGTCGAGCTGCCTGGCGAAGCGCCTTCGGCGGATCTATTGGCAAAATGGGGGCTTTTGCCACGTTCCTACCTACTCCTTACGGCGCGATTCGTAAAAGAAAAAGGAATAGTTGATCTGATACAGGCTTGGGCGGAATCCGGGATGTCGGCACGGTGTCAATTGGCGATCGCTGGTGGGGAAGATCATCCATCTGCGTACGGCCGAGAGGTTCGAGCTTTGGCCCAGCAGTTTGGTGCGGTGTTGACCGGGATCGTGGGAGGGGACGACCTCATGGCCTTGTACGGCCATGCTCGAGGCTTCATCCTTCCCAGCTACCACGAAGGTTTGCCAATTTCTCTGCTCGAGGCCATGTCGTGGCGATTGCCAACGGGGACGAGCAACATCGCTGCGAATACGGAAGTTGGTTTGGCGCCAGAAACCTATTTCACCGCTGGCGACAAGGCGGCTATCGCCAGTCGGATCTCGGCGATTCTGGACGGGCCGGAGCGGGTCGACTATTCGGACAAAATGAAACGCTACGACTGGGACACCATCGCCGCGTCCACGGCGGAATTCTACCACTCCATCCTGAGCGGTCGGAGAGCGACCCAAACGGGATTCTGATTTCCGGCTCTGCCGTTCCCATCCAGGAGAAATTGTGCGCATCTTCCAGTTGAACAAGTACGCGACCTTGAATGGTGGCTCGGAAACCGTTGCCGACATCGTAGGGCGAATCGGGAATCGCGCCGGTCACCAGGTGTTTCTTGTTGGGTACGAGAAGCCAGGCCAGTTGCCATTGTTTGAGAGCGATTCGTTGGGACCGGATGCGATGTCCGTCAAAGGCATGTTTCGCAACGCGACCCTTGTGGAACGGGTGGTGCAATGGGCCAAGGAGTTCAAGCCCGACGCCATTTTGCACCACAACATCTATCACCACTTCCCCATGGCCCAGCTCGTGGACGCGCTGGATCGCGAAGTCGGTGTGCCGCAATCGATCATTCTCCACGACCACAAGCCGGTTTGCCCGGTTTATGTGGGCTACCGGGAAGGTCACGCCTGCCATGAATGCAAAGGTGGCGGATTGCGATACCTGAACGCGCTGCGGCATCGGTGCAAGGATGGTTCGTTCGTCAAAACCTCGCTGCTCACCATGGATTCCATCTGGAACAGTGGCGTATTCGGGGTGTATTCGCGGTTTCACAGGGTCATCAGTCCAAGCCGGTTCCTTGCAAGCAACGTACAGGGGATCGGAAAAGGGCGCAAAATCGAGGTGCTCACCAATCCTTGCCCACCTGTACGGGTCGGGAATGAGCGCCGCGAAGGAGTCGCCTACGCGAGCCGTTTGACTTCGGAAAAGGGGCTGCCGGTGCTGTTGCGGCTGGCCGATTCATTTCCCGATCAGAAGTTCCTGGTGGCAGGCGACGGGCCGCTGCAGGCTGCGCTGGATGAGGCTGTCGCAAAGCACCCGAACATCCACCCCCTGGGGCGTTTGACCCGCGAAGCCACCGTGGAGATGCTCGGGAGCGTAAAGTTCTTGCTGATCCCGTCGCTGGGCATGGAAAACAACCCCATGATCATCCTTGAAGCGTTCGCACGTGGGACGCCGGTGATTGGAACGGATCGTGGCGGCATACCGGAACTGCTGGAGGGAGACAAAGGCTTTTTGTTCGACCCCGGTTCGGCGGAGTCGACATTCTCGGTGTTCAAAAAAGCCATGGATCTGGACGATGCAGCCTGGAGCGTCATGTCGCGCCGCTGCTCGGACTGGGCGACCGAGAATAGTGAAGAACACTATATTCAGAAGTTAGCCGAGCTTCTTTCCTGAAGCTCCGCTTCCCCTTTGTAGATCGCTGTCGCCTACCGCCGGTATGGCCACCGATCCCTAACCTCTAAGGAACGCAAGATGGCATCAAAATATCCATTGCCCACCGATATCTCGATTATCACCACCTACCGGTGCCAGATGCGCTGCAAGATGTGCAACATCTGGCAGAATCCCACCGACGCTCGTCAGGAGATCCAGCCCAAGGAGCTGGAATTCCTCCCGAACTTCAAGTTCGCCAACATCACGGGCGGCGAGCCGTTCCTCAGGCAGGACATCGAAGAAATCGTGGAAGTGATGATGCGCAAGGCCGAGCGCGTGGTCATCAGCACTTCGGGATGGCACAAGGACCGCATCGTGGAGTTGGCCAAGCGCTTTCCCACCATCGGGATCCGTGTGAGCATCGAAGGGCTCTCGCAGTCCAACGACGATCTGCGGGGCCGTCCAGGCGGTTTCGATCGCGGACTCGGTCTGCTGCTTGAGCTCAAGCGAATGGGCGTGAAGGACATCGGGTTCGGACAGACCGTGTCGAACAAGAATTCGCACGACCTGATCCCGTTGTACGAACTGTCGAAGAACCTGGGAATGGAATTCGCCACCGCGAGCTTCCACAACTCCTACTACTTCCACAAGGGCGACAATTTCGTCACGAACAAGGACGAAGTGATCGACAACTTCCAGGAGTTGATCGAGCGCCTTCTCAAGGAAAACAGCCCCAAGAGCTGGTTCCGCGCGTTCTTCAATCTTGGCCTGATCAACTACATCCGCGGCGGGCAGCGCATGCTGCCCTGCGAGGCAGGATCTGTCAACTTCTTCCTCGATCCGTATGGCGAAGTCTATCCGTGCAACGGTCTCGAAGAGCGCTACTGGAAGAAGAGCATGGGCAATATCCGCTCGGGCAAGAGCTTCGAAGAAATCTGGAACTCCCAGGAAGCCGCCGAAGTACGCACCTGCGTTGGATCGTGTGCCAAGAACTGCTGGATGGTGGGGACCGCGGCACCGGTCATGAAGAAGTACATCAAGCACCCTGTGGCTTGGGTGGCCAAGAACAAGATCCGCTCGATGATGGGCAAGTCCGTCTGCATCGACCAGATCCCGCACTTCGATGTGGGGCAGGATCCACGCCAGGGCGATCTGCGCGAGACCAAAGCGTGATCACGGCAACCCAGAACACTTCGCGAGGAATCAAAGCATGAGTCTCGACAAACGTTTCGCGAGCGAGAAGGAATCCGTCGCTCGTCTTCTCAAGGGTATTCTGGGCGCCAACGCCGACAAGGTCGCCGTCCGCTTGGAAAAGGAATTGGCCGAAGAGGTGCGTTTCGACCACCGCGAAGTCGAGCCCGCCGATTTGACCGCTGCATGGGCGGCATCGCCTTCCATTCCCGAGCTGGTTGCCAAGGCGGAAGCGTCGTCCGTGAAGGTGACCGACATCCCCGGACTGGCCGATGCGACCTACGCGTTCCGCCTGATGACTCTTGCCCAGATCCTGGAAGGACTCGGCTCCGCCGATGCCTCTGCGCTCCACGCGATCCTGTCCGAGCTTGGCCTGGGCCTCAAGGAAGTCGAAGCCTACCGTGTGGATTTCGTGAAATGATTCTTGTGGCCGTTGCGGATTCCTCGGAGGTTCGCGTGTGAAGATCCTGTTCGTGGATCCGATCCTGCGCACCGCCGAGACCAACGAAATCCCGCCGGCCGCCACGATCAAGGAGAGCCTGCCGTACAATTATTGTCTGGCTCTCCACGAGCAGGGTCACCAGGTGACCCTGCTTTCTTGTGACGATTTTTGTCCGAGCGCTCGTGAGGAATATCCTTTCGAAGTGGTCTTCCTGTCCTCGCGGTTCAAGAAGCTGTTTCCTCCGCGGGCCATCCCGTTCATTCCCGGGCTGATCGCTTGGTTCCGAGGAAAAAGGGGTTCGTTCGACCTCGTGGTCTGCGGCGAAGCGGTGGGACTGCACACCTTGATGGCGGCCACGCTCTGTCCGGCCAAGACGGTGATCTGGCACGAGCTCGCGCTCCATCACCGCATGATGGGTGGATTGGCTTCGCGCACGTGGTTCCCGCTGTTCTCGCGGCTTTTGGCGCGTGCACGGGCCATCGTGCCTCGTTCCGCCAATGCCCGACGATTTTTGTCGACCTGGTTTCGCCAGCTCTCGCCGGTGGATGTGGAGCATGGCGTGGACGGGGCGCTATTCGATCCGGTCGAGATCAAGGAGGACCGGTTCGTGGTGGTGGCGCGGTTGGTGCCGCCCAAGCGGATCGACCAGATCTTGCGTTCGTTCGCCGATCACGTTCGTCTGACGGGTGTCGCCACCGAGATATGGATCGTGGGCGATGGCCCTTCCCGCGAAGATCTGGAATCGCTCGCGCTCGCGCTGGGGATCGCCGACCGGACGAAGTTCCTGGGGCGGCTGCCGCACTCCCGGATCGCGGCGATCGTGGCGGGCTCCAAGGCGCTGTTGTACAAGGCCTACTACGACAACTCCCTGCTTTCAGCCGCCGAATCCATCGCCTCCGGCACTCCCGTCCTGATCACCCGCAGCATCGACAACGCCGACATGGTGGAGCGTCTGGGGCTTGGGATCGCTTGCGACGAATGGGATCACCAGGAGCTCGCGGCGATGGACGAACATCACGCGACCTACGCCGCCGCCTGCAGGGAACATCGACGCGAGGCGACGGTGCAATGGCAGGCTTCCCGGCTCGTCGATGCGTTTGCTGGCGGCAACGAGACGGTGCCAGAATCTGTCCGGAGCGGGGAACGTCGGCGACGCCCGAGGGTGCTGATCGTTTCGCAGAATTGCTTTGCCCCTTGCGAGGCGGGAGTCCTTTCGGGTCTGCGCCGCGAGTTCGACATCCGCTGGGGCATCTTCTTTCCGCGCGACGAGCGGATGGGATGGACCGAAGACGAATTCCGTGCGATGGGGCGCGAGTGGGGGATTCCCACACGCGTGGTGCGGTTGGTGGGAAGGCTGCGCTCGATCGGGATCGCCAGGGAGTTCTGGGAGCTGTTCCGCTGGCTTCGCGAGGCGGGGCGACACGAATTGGTTTACGTCAATTCCACCGGGTTCCCCTGGTTGGCACCGTTGGTCTTGCTCCGGTTTGGACGCCGACGCGTGGTGTGGTGCCTGCACGATGTCGTGGACCATCGGGTGAAGAGCCGTTGGGCTCCCGACGCTCTTTACAAGCGCGCGATCGCGAGCTGGTTCGGCGGCTTCCATTTTCTGTCAAGCAACCAGAAGGAGTTGTTCCTGAGCTTGAATCCCGGGCGCAGGGCGTATTTGGCGCCGCATCCGCCGCGGGAGTTCGGGCCGGGTACGGCGGTGCCGCCTTCCGACCGGATCCGGTTTTTCTTTTTCGGGTTCATCGCTAGGTACAAAGGCGTCGACCTCCTCATCGAAGCCGCGCAGAGGTTGTGGGAAAGCGGCGTCCGCGGTTTCGAAGTGGCAATTTCCGGCAAGTGCGACGATTGGTCCGAATTCGCGGGTGCGATCCGGCTCCCCGAAATCTTCGTGCTCGATATCCGGTCGCTGGACAATGGCGAAATTCCCGACCTGTACACCGGCTCGCACTATCTCGTTCTCCCGTATCGCGATGTCACCCAGAGCGGGCCGTTGGCTTCGGCGATCGCCTACCACGTGCCGTCCATCGTTTCGGACCATCCGGGGTTTCGCGAGTTCGGCGAACCCGATCGCACCATCCTCCTGTTTCCCAACGAGGACGCCAATGCCCTGATGGCTCGGATGCGCCAAGCGGTGGAAGGCGGTGTCGGGATGTGGGAATCGATGCGACACGAGGTGGAGCAACTGGAAAGCCGAAGGTTCTCGCGCCAAGCCTGCACCGAGGCCTATGCCCGGATGTTCCGCGACCACCTTGCGACCGATCCCGCGGACGCGACCGTTCCCTAGGATCTCTTATACCGATGGGAGACAGAAAATGATCATCCGTTCCAAAGCGCCGTTGCGCCTGGGCTTGGCAGGTGGCGGGAGCGACGTCTCGCCCTACAGCGAACTCCACGGCGGTCTGGTGCTCAATGCCACCATCGACCTGCACGCGCACTGCACCATCGAGGAAGGCGGCGACCGGATCCGGATCGTGGCAGCCGATATTGGACAAGAAGTGTCGTACCCGGTTTCCGTCGCGCTCCCCATCGATGGTAAACTGGATCTCGCCAAGGGCGTGTGGAACCGCATCGTGCGCGACCACGGGATACAGCCGGTGCCGTTCACACTCACGACAAGTTCCGACGCGCCTCCGGGAAGCGGACTGGGGTCTTCATCCACCATGGTGGTGGCCATCGTGAAGGCGTTCGTGGAATGGTTGGGGTTGCCTTTGGGCGAATACGAGATCGCGCAGTTGGCGTACGACATCGAGCGGGTGGATCTGGGGCTTTCGGGCGGCAAGCAGGACCAGTACGCCGCGGCCTTTGGTGGATTCAACTTCATGGAGTTCCACAAGGACGGCACCGTCATCGTGAATCCGCTGCGCATCAAGCGGTGGATCGTCGACGAGTTGGAAGCCTCGATGGTTCTCTACTACACCGGAGCGTCGCGCGAGTCGGCCACGATCATCGAAGAACAGAAGCGCAACGCCAGTTCGGGGAATGTCGTCGCCATCGATGCCATGCACGAAGTCAAGGAAGCCAGCGTAAAGATGAAGGCCGCGCTTTTGCGAGGCGAAATCGACGCCTTCGCGACAATTCTTGGCGCGAGCTGGAGCAGCAAGAAACGAATGGCGGCTTCGATCACCAACGATTCCATCGACGGCGTGTTCAAGGTCGCGATGGAAGCCGGCGCGGTGGCCGGCAAGGTCTCGGGAGCCGGTGGCGGCGGATTCGTGATGTTCGTGGTCGACCCCCCGCGCAAGGTGGAGGTGGTGCGGCGGTTGGGCGAGCTGGATGGGCGCGTCGTGAGTTTCAATTTCAGCGAAGGCGGATGCCACGGCTGGAAGATCAATGAAATCCGCACGGCCAAGGGAAGGAACCACTGATGGAAGCCAATGCCATGGAGTTGGTCGTCGTCGACCAGATCAAGGAGTCGATTTCCGTCAAGGAAAAGCTGCTTGCCGACGCGACGACTCGCGGACAGATTTTGACTGCAGCGCAGCGGTTGATCGCGGCCTACGGCCAAGAGCGCAAGACGCTCATCGCTGGAAACGGTGGCAGCGCCGCCGACGCCCAACATATCGCCGGTGAATTCGTGAGCCGCTTCTACTTCGACAGGCCTGGGCTTCCCAGCATCGCGCTCAACACCGATACCTCCATCCTCACGGCCATCGGCAACGACTACGGCTACCACAAGGTGTTTGCGCGACAGGTGCAAGCGCAAGGTGTTTCCGGCGACGTATTCATCGGCATTTCCACTTCCGGAAATTCGGCAAACATTCTGGAAGCCCTTGCGATGTGCAAGGAGAAAGGGATCTTCTCCATTGGCCTCACTGGCGCCAAAGGCGGTAAGATGCTGGATGCCTGCGACCTGTGCATCCGGGTGCCATCGGATGAAACTCCACGCATCCAGGAATCGCACATCTTGGTGGGACATATCCTGTGTTGCCTGGTGGAAGAGGCGATCTTTGGGCACTTGAAGGCGAAGTCGTGATGGAAGCGATCGTGCTGGCAGGCGGCATGGGAACCCGCTTGAAGAGCGTGGTGAGCGAAATCCCCAAGCCCATGGCGCCGGTGGGCGACAAGCCCTTCTTGGCGTTTCTTCTGGAATGGCTATCCGATTCCGGCGTGGCCACGGTGGTGTTGTCGGTGGGCTACAAATGGGAAGTCATCCGCGATCATTTTGGGGTCCAGTATCGCGGCATGAGCTTGAAGTACGCCGTGGAAGACAAACCGTTGGGAACCGGCGGCGCAGTGGCGCTAGCTCTGCGCGAGACCACCGAACGGTCGGTTTTGGTGGTCAACGGCGACACGGCCTTTCCGGTGGATTTGGCGGAGCTGTCGCGAACGCACGTGGAGTCGGGCGCTGGCGCGACCTTGGCACTCAAGGAAATGACGGATTTTGACCGCTACGGGACCATCGACCTGTCGGATTCCGGAGCGGTGAACGCGTTCCGCGAAAAGGCACCGTGTGCCAAAGGGCTCATCAACGGCGGGATCTACGCGATGGATCGCGCGTTCCTGGACGGTCGCGGACTGCCCGAACGCTTCTCGCTGGAGCAGGAGGTGTTCGAGAAGGAAGCAGGAAAGGGTGCCTTGCGCGGAATGGTTTTTGGCGCGCCGTTTCTGGATATCGGCATTCCCGAAGACTACGCGAAGGCGGCGGATTTTCTGCGGACGGTGGGACTCGCTTCGTGAGTGGAGAGTCGCGCCCCGCTTTGTTCCTCGATCGCGACGGTGTGGTGAACGTCGAGAAGAACTATGTCCATCGAATCGATCAATTCGAGTTCATGGACGGAATCTTCGAGCTGTGCAACGCGTTCCAAAACGCCGGTTACGCGATCGTGGTGGTCACCAACCAGGCGGGCATCGCGCGCGGCTACTACACCGTCCAGGATATGGAACGCCTCCATGCCTGGATGATCGAACGATTCGCCGAGCGTGGCGTGGTCATCGCCGGAGTGTACCACTGCCCGCACCATCCCGAGTTTTCGGGACCTTGCGAGTGCCGCAAGCCCAAGGCCGGAATGATCCTTCGCGCCCGCGACGAGCTTGGAATCGATTTGACGGAAAGTGTCCTGTTGGGCGACAAGGAAAGCGACCTGGAAGCCGGACGTGCTGCCGGAATCCGTCATTTGGCGTTGCTGGTCGATGGACCGCGAGGACTGGAGCGGGTGCGCGCTGGCTCGGGGACGAATCGATCCGTAAAGAGCTGGACCGAGGGAATCCTAGGCTAGGGCTCCCTCGATCGAACCACGCGAACGGAACTAGAAATTCGCGATCCGATAGGTTTCCAACGATTGCCGTGTTCGGATCGTCAGGAATCCAACTCCAGCCGGGACATTCGCGATGTCCAAATCTCCCGTCGAAGTGAGCATGCCTTGGGCGATAAGCCTGCCGTCGAGGCCATTCAAGTGCCATGTTCCGGGGCCTTGGGTGCGCATGCGGATGTTGCCGTCGCGGGCCATGAGCCCCGCTGTGCGGGCGGCAAAACCACCAAGCTGCACGACGGGTGCCACGTAGCGACGCAAGGAGATGTCGTCCATGCAGATTTCCGAGGAGTCCAGTCCGAGATCGAACGAAAGCCTTGGTGCACTGGCGGAGTCCGTTGCAGTAAATTCCACGGTGAATGTTTGCTGGGCTTTGCGCGTGGTCAACCATGTGCCGTTGGCGAGGCTGTTCCACGGGGCATTTTTATTGCGCAGCGTGGCCATTACCCTATGGGTGTCGGTGGACTGGGCTTTGATACTCAATGTCAATTTTTGACCTTTGTCCAGCCGTGGAAGATCGTACAGAAATTGGATATGGTACGACTTGAGCGAAGCGATCGAAGGGTCGATGCAGGCAGCGCCGTTTCGAACCGTGTAGAGAGTGGGATTGTTCGCATCGGTTACGCGGATCCACTTGGTATATCCGAACTCGAATCCACCATAGGGAACCAGATTGGCTGTGTCGACGAACTTCGCCGAGACCACCTTGCTTGCATTCATCAGGAGGGAATCGGGATTTTTCGACGAGGTGATTCCGGAAGTCCATCCCAGGAAGCGGTAACCCGAGCTGGGGACGGCTTCGACCCGGACCTTGGTGTCTTTCCAGTAGTAATCGGAAACAGGCGATACCGCCACGATCCCTCCGGGCGTGGTGGGACGTTGGAGCGTGAAGAAATCCACCCCTGCCTGTGCGGAAATGGCCGTCGCTGCGAGGGCGGCTGCAAAGTGGATGGCGATGGGGGATGTCGATTTCATGAGGCATGTCTCCTTGCGAGATGCGGCGGAGCTGGTGGCACCGATAGCATTCGTCGGATGGTGGTCGGAGGTCTGAAGCCAGGTCGCGTTCTCCACAGGCATACTCGCCCCCGCAGAGATGTGATTGGGTTTTTCCCGGAGTTGTGGTCGGAATCGGTGACCACGTCGCTCCATCGTTCAGTGCGTTTTGGACGGCACTTGGTTTGATGGTCAGTCCATCAAAAACGATTATGCTATTCTCGGATCTTGCATGTCAAGTACCGATACAAATTCCGTGCGATGGCAGAGCTGGCTGGGAATCGGGCACAAGGTCAAACCTGGCCCGCATGGTTTCCTGGTGGCAGTAGGAAGGAGCGGTAAAGCTCGACACATCGGTCGAGAGAGAAATTTTCCTGGAACCAGCTGGCCTGCATGGTGCGGGTGGTTTCCCAGGTGCCCGATCGCATCGCGTGTTCCATGGAATCGGCCAGAGAAATAGGATCGTCGAGCTTGAAGAACAGACCTGTTCGGCCCTCCTGGACGAACTCTCGGAATCCGTCGAGGTCGCTCGAGATGGTTGGGACCGAATAGTGCATGGCCAATGACATCGGGCCGCTCTGGGTGATGTCGCGGTAAGGCAGCACCAGCCAGTGCGAGCGGCTGAACAGATCCCGCACGACATCGTTGGGGACAGGCCTGATGTCGAGTTCGAATAGCTCGGAAGTGCGGATGCGCGCTTGATAGGGGCCCCAGTCGGAACACTTGCCAGCGATGGCGATTCGGAATCCGTCGACCCCTCTGCGGTGCAGCTCTTCGGCGGCATCGATCAGGACGTCTACGCCTTTTCGCGGCGCGATGAACCCGAAGAACAGGAATCGGAAAGGCGAGGACGATGGTTCGCAGGAACGGGGACCGAAGTCCGTCGGTGCGATGGGTGCGAAGAAGGTGGTCTTTCCAGGGTAGATGGATTTGAAAATCGATTCCTGTCCTCTGGACAGAAAATGGAACCTCTTGAAGGCGTTGTATAGGAATTTCCTGTACAGCGTCTGCGGGTGGTGGAGTTTCTTGAAGTGATGATCCTGTACGTCGTGGATGGCCCACACCACTTTGCGAGGAGGAAACATCGCGCGCACCAGGATGGCAAGCCAGGGCATTCCCACGGCGTTCACATAGAGCGTGTCCGGGCGGAATCGGCGTAGGTCGGACAAAATCCGTCGCAGCTCCATGGCGCCAGCCCAGGTGCGCAGCCTGTACTGCATCCGAACGACTTGGGTGTCCGCGCCGGCGGCGCGACCGGCGTCTTCCAGTTCCGTTTCGGGATAACCGACCTTGTCGTCTCGAGGATAGAAAACCGTCCATTTCACATCCGCGTCGGCGACAATTCCTGGCAAGACGGGGAGGTCGCACTGCGCGAAGCAGTTCTGGGTGAGCACGGCCACCCGAGGGCGTTTTTTCGTTCCCGGCTTCATTTCTCGATCCCTTCCAGAACGGACACCACGCGGTCGACCACGATCCCTGGATCGAAGATCGCGCGGGAGCAATCTGCCAATTCCTGTCTCTCGCCGATTCGCGAAGCGAGGTCGAGCCCTGCGAGCCTCGCGAGTTCGGCCTCCAGGCCCGACGTATCGTCGGGCTGGAAGAAATCCACCAGCTTCGGCACGGGGAAGTAGTCCGGCGAAAGGTTGCCGATCCAGACGCGGCACCCGCACAACAGGGCCTCCTGGACGACGGTGGCGTAGCTGCGGAACCGGCTCAGGTCGGGAATGACAAGAATGTCGATCTGGGAGTAAACCCGGTGCAATTCCTTGTTGGGCACCGAGGGAACGACTCGGACCGAATCGGGGATGGAAAAATCTTCGTCGTTGTGTCCAACGGCTACGAATTCGGCAAGGTGCGACATGCGCGCAGCGTATTCCAGAAAGCGGTCGAACCCTTTGGCGGCCACGAACCGGCCCACATATCCAACTCGGGGACGTGCTCCCACTCGGGATGGATCGAACGGGAAATCGGCGGTGTCGAGCATCTTGTGATGGACGACCACGGGGTGCTCCGTGTCGAGCCCGTATTTGTTTCGGATTCGCGTCGCGCTGGCGGGATTGTAAGTGAATACAGCTTTGACGGCGCGCATCACGGAACGCTCAAAAGGCAGGAGCCGCTTGTTCTTGGCGTCGTCGCCTGCGTCCAGGACGATCATTCCGGCGCCCGATAGTTTGCAGTACAGGCCATTCAGGAACGACCGCGGCGTGAGCGTGGTGTACACGGTGTCGATGATCCAATCCGGGCGGATGCGACGCAAAGCGACGAGGTAGGATACCGGGTTGGGCAGCAAATAGGCCACGCTCTTGTTGTGGGTCCTTCGGACAAGGCGCAGCGCCTGGTAACTGGAAATCGCGGCATTGGTGCCCTGTAGACGTTCTCTCCAAGTGCTTGAGCCTGGTTTGAAGCCGGCGTCTTCGTCGGGAATGCTCACGTTTCCGGAATGCAGGAAATGGGTCTCGGTTCCGGGGCGCTTGGAAAGCGCTTTCCCTAACACAAAATCCTTCTCGCCCCGGTGGAGGTCCAGAAATTCGTTGGAGATCATAATGCGGCATGGGCGCTTCACAGCGTTTCCTTTCGAAGTACGGGGAAGTTTAGTTCCCCGCACTAGCGGATTGGACACGCCTTTGCTGCGTCGCAGACATGGACGCGGATCCAAACCCAATTGTGATGAGCGACTATTCTTGTATCGGCCCCTATTCGGGCCGAGACGCTTTTTGCGATGTGAATTCCATTTCAACTGAGGATCGTGAGCCGTGTGGATCTACAACGCTCGTATCGTGGCAATCCTGATGGTCGTCTTGGGCCATTCGGTGGTGGACGATTTCGAAAAGGCTCAGCTGGGGTCGCTGAACTGGTGGGTGGATTGCGTGATCTTGGTGATGCGCCGTTGGAGCGTGCCGCTTTTTGTCATGATCTCGGGAGCGCTTCTGCTCGATCCCGCCAAGAAGGAATCGTTTGGCGACTTCTACCGCAAACGAGCGTCGCGCATCCTTGTGCCGCTGTTGTTCTGGAGCGCGGTGTACACGATCTGGACGGCGCTGCGGGAGTCCCGTCAACCGGCGGGCTGGAGCTTTGGCCAACTGGTTGAAAACCTCCTGAACGGCGTACCGTACTACCACCTTTGGTACGTATACATGCTGTTGTTCCTCTATCTGTTCACGCCCTTTTATCGCTTGGTCGTTGCCGGAGCTACCAGAGCCCAGTTGCGCTTCCTGGTGGCGGTGGGATTTGCGATGGTCTGCACGAGCCTTGCCCACGAGCAGTTCACTCATGGAACTCCCGATCTCTTCATTGGGGGGTTCATCGCCTTCACACCCTATTTCTTCCTGGGGCATTTGCTTCATACGAGTCGGCTCCGCCCAAAATCCACCTGGCTCGTGCTCACAGGCGTCGTGGCCGTGGTGATCGGAACGGGCGGGGCCTTTGTCGTGACCAAAATGTACGGCGCCCATGTCGCGGGCTACTTCTACACGTTCCTTTCCCTCCCTGTGATCGTGCTGGCCGTCTGTGTGTTGTTTCTGGTCAGGAAGATGGAGCGCCCCTTTCTGGGAACACAATGGACGGTCCTGCTGGGGACTTCGACCTTTGGGATGTACCTGGTGCACGCCGGGGTGTTGGATGTGGTGCGTTTCGTGGGATTGCGGATCGGGATCACCAATCCCTTCGTATTGACGATCGCGCTCACCGTGCCGACCTTCGTGGTCTCGGCAGGGATTGTCCTCGCCTTTCGAAAAACCCCCTGGTTGCGCCGGACGATCTGATCCATTCGCTGGCGAGGATGAGCGAGCGCTGATCTGATGGCTCATGACAGGTTGTGTCATTAGCTACTCTTTCCTCCGGTATTCGGGAATGCGTCACCCGCGCACGGCTCCGGATTCCGTCCAATTCCACGCCCGGAGGTTCTTGCATGCCATCCAAGTATTTGTGCTCGTTGTTGCTGCTTTTCGCCTTTGTACTTGCCGGTTGCGATTCGCGCAGCGCCGGCCAGCTGACCAGTGCGGAGCCTTCTGAATCCCAGGGTGATGGCGCCGTGGCCAGGCTCCACTTCGATCTTGGGCCGGTGGGAGTGGTCGTAGGCCGATCGATGGCAGGACCTTCGAGGCGCATCCTGATCCGATTCCAGGAAATCTGCGAAGGTGATGCGGTCGGGCGTTCGCGCTACGATACGCTCCTTTTCTGGGGAGGACAGGAATTGTCGGAAGAATACCGGTTCGAAGCCGGTACCCGGTGGAAAGTGTACGCGAGGGTCGACGAAAATTACCGGATCATCTACAGCGGAGAGGCCGAATTCTCTGTCGAACCGCACCGGACGATCGACGTGCAGCTGGACATGCATGCGATGTATTCGGTGGGTCGGTTCCGGGTGCCCGTCATCGACAGTATGACAAAAATTGTCTTGACGATCGACGGCATGATCAAGATCGATTACGATATCCCCAAGCAGACCCGAGTCGGGGAGGTTCTGGAGTTCGATGTCGACCTGATCCCCGCATCCCCGACAGGGAAAATCAGCACTTTCGACATCATCGTGGCGGGTGAAATGTGGGGGCGGTTTGTCACGCTCTACAGGATGACCGATACGATCCGGCTCGTGTCGGGGCAGTCGATGTCGCTTCCATTGGGATTGAGTTGGGTTGGGCCAACCTCGCCTCCGGCAAGTGGAGCGAACCTGCTGCTGTCGTTTGAAACCCCAGTCGTCGTGGATGCGGAACTGTATTACAACGACACGACCGGTGCTCGGGTGGGTACTTCGAACTTCATAGATTCTCGTACCGGGGAGGTCTACCCGTACAAACGCATCGGGAGCCAAACCTGGATGTTGAGAAACATCGGGAAAGAGTGCTTCGATGTGCCGGATAGTGTCTTTGGTTCCACAGACGACTGCAAATACGGCACGCTGTTCACAGATACTTCTGCCGTGATCAACACCAGGATGTTGGACTTCGCTCCCATCCCGGCTAGAGACTTCCGCCAAACCTGTCCGGCAGGCTGGCACTGGCCTGTCCCCCTCTGACCGGACAAGTTAAGCAACCATTTTGAGTTCAAATTCGGCGGGGCTGCATCCGCCGAGTTTGGTGTGTCTTCGTTCCGGGTTGTACCAGTTTTCGATCCAATCGATCAT
>JBDKGS010000017.1:0-30942 GCA_039798065.1 Fibrobacterota bacterium
AAGGCTTCCGACAAGGACACACGGCATGTCGCGTTCTCGCTGGCGGGTTCGGGCCTGACCTACAAGGCCGGCGACGCGCTCGGTGTGTGGCCTGTCAACCATTTCGAACTGGTCGACAGTCTGGTGATCGCCTGCAACGCCAGCGGCTCCGAGACGGTGACGCTTGTCGACGGACAGATGATCTCGTTCAGGGCGGCCTTGCTGACCAAGCTCGATCTGTTCAAGCCCCAGCGCTCGTTGTTGGAAGTGCTTCTGGAATGCGGTCCCGCCCAAGGCGATCGCCGTCGACTGCGCGAATTGCTTTCCGACGAAGGCGAGAAGGAACGCGACGAACTGTTGACAAATTCCGACGTGTTGGATTTGTTGCGTTCGTTCCCGACCGCTCGGGTGGAGCCCCAGACCCTGGTGGCGAATCTTCGCAAGCTCGCACCCAGGCTCTATTCCATTTCCAGCTCGCCATTGGCGCACCCCAACGAGGTCCATCTCACGGTTGGCATCCAAAAGACCAGCAAGAACGGTCGTTTGCGGTTCGGTGCGGCTTCGTCGTTCCTCGCCTCGCGTGTTCCGTTGGGGCTTCCCGTCAACGTGTTCGTGCAGCCATCGGGACATTTCCATCCGCCCGAAGATCCGTCCAAGGATCTGATCATGTGCGGTCCCGGAACCGGCATCGCTCCGTTTCGCGGGTTTTTGCACGAACGCGCCGCCAGCGGTGCCACCGGCCGCAATTGGTTGTTCTTTGGCGACCAGCGCGAAGAAACCGATTTCCTGTACCGCGACGAGTTGTTGGACTTCCGTGGGCGCGGAATCCTGCACGAGTTGGACTTGGCATTCAGCCGCGACCAGGAGGAAAAGATCTACGTGCAGACCCGCATGCTGGAGCGGGCGAACGACCTGTGGGCCTGGCTGGAAGGTGGAGCCAGCTTCTGCGTGTGCGGCGACGCCAAGCGAATGGCCAAGGACGTGGATGCGGCGCTGAAAAAGGTGGCCCAGATCGCTGGTGGCCTCTCGGCCGATGAAGCCGATGCCTACGTGGCCCGCATGAGCGCCGAGCACCGGTATCTGCGGGACGTGTACTGATGCAGACCGGGGGAGTGGGTCGGACAAAAGCCGACATGTCGGTTTTTGGCAGCGCCTTGGACGAATCGCTGCGCCAGGCGTTGGAGCGATCCGCCGATCTTTCGGCGGTCGAGCGGTTTTCGCAATGGCATGCCGATTCCACGGCCCCCGCGCATGCAGGGCTGTACCGGGAGCTGATGCCGGCTTCGGCGCCAGGACCCGGCCAGCAGTATTCCTTCGAGGTCGACCTGGACCGGTGCAGCTCTTGCAAGGCTTGCGTGGTGGCCTGCCACAGCCTGAACGGCCTGGACGATTCGGAAAGCTGGCGCACCACCGGAACCCTGTTGGGCGAAAAAGCCAACGTGACCGTGACCAGTTCTTGCCACCACTGCGTGGAGCCTGGTTGCGCCACGGGGTGTCCCACATTGGCCTACGAAAAGGACGCCTTGACAGGAATTGTTAAGCACCTCGACGACCAGTGCATGGGTTGCCAATATTGCATGTGGACCTGTCCCTACGATGCCCCGAAGTGGAACGCTTCGATGGGGATCGTGCGCAAATGCGACTTGTGCCAGGATCGGCTCAAGGCGGGCGAGGCACCCGCGTGCGTGCAATCGTGCCCGAGCCAGGCCATCCGCGTGGTGGTGGTGGACCAGGCGGCCTTGCTTGCCGATCCCACCAAGGGCACCGTGTTGCCGGGAATTGTCGGTGCCGAGCGTACCATGCCCACCACGGTCTACAAAGGCGATGTGGCTTCCGGACTGGTCGCGGCCGACGCATCCAGCTTGGAGCCCGAGCACGCCCACACCCCTCTGGCCGTATTGCTGGTCCTGACCCAATGGTCGGCGGGTATCGCGTTTCTGGAAATGGCGCGCCGTTGGATCGGTTGGACGGAAAATGTCGTCGGCTTTCCTCTCGCCGCGGTTTTGCTGCTCGCCGGGCTGGGCCTCGGGTCCGCCCACCTTGGCCGACCGCTCAAGGCGTGGAAGGCATTCCTGGGTTGGCGCCGTTCGTGGTTCTCCCGCGAAGTCATCGCGATGGGTACCGCCGTTCCCTTCGTCCTTGCGGCAGCGGTTCCGTCAGGCCTTTTCTTCCCGAAAAGCCTCTCTGAAATTTCCATGCTGGCCGCCGTGTTCTTTCTGACCCTTGGGGTCGGCTGTTCGGCCATGCTCTACATCGCCACACCTCGCGTGGTGTGGTCGCGGCCGGCCACGGCCTGGCGTTTCGCGCTGACCGCCATCGGGGGGGGGGCGGTTGTCCTTGGCGCATTGGGAGTGGAAGGCATCCGCGTGGTGGGAGTCGTGAGCATCTTGACGGGAATCGCCAAGAGCTTGCTTGTGCTTCGTGACAAAAAGGTTCCGGGCACTGCACATCCCGCCTTTGTGCAGCAAGCTCGCCTGCTGGGTGGTCCTCTGAAACGCCAGGCGCTTGCGCAGCTGTATCTGTTCTTGATCGCCTTTGGAATGGCAGTTTTGGGAACCATCTTCGCCGCATGGCCGTTTTTTGTCGCGGCGGTGTTGTTTCGCTTGTCGTCGGATCTGGTCGAACGCCGTTTGTTCTTCCAGGCCTGCCCACCCACTCGGATGCCGGGGAGTCTGTAGATGCCACTCGAAAATCTGTTGCGTTCCTTCGATGGCCCGGATACCCGCTCCCTGGTGCGCAGCCCCGGCAAGTTCGGTCTAGGACAAATTCCGTCGGCAGTGGTTCCGGTGTCCACCACCACCACCGTCTGCGGCTACTGTTCCACGGGGTGTGGCCTCAATGTCCACATGGGCGATGCCGGCGCGGTCAACGTGACCCCCGACCCCACCTATCCCGTCAACCTGGGCATGGCTTGCCCAAAGGGGTGGGAAGCGGTCACCGTGTTGGATGCTCCGGACCGGGGTACCGTTCCGCTTTTGCGCGATCGCGCCACCGGCGAGCGCAAGCCTATTCCCTGGCAACAGGCCCTCGCGCTCATGGCCGACAAATTCCGACATTTGCGCGAAGTCGAAGGTCCCGAATCCGCGGCCTTCCTGAGCACGGGCCAGATCCCCACCGAAGAGATGTTTTTTCTGGGGACGCTCTGGAAATTCGGGCTCGGGTTCCTGCATGCCGATTCCAACACCCGCCAGTGCATGGCGACCGCGCATGTGGCCTACAAGCAGTCGTTCGGTTACGATGCCCCGCCTTTCTCGTACGACGATTTCGAGGAATCCGACGTGTTGGTTTTTGTGGGAGCCAACCCCTGCATCGCCCATCCCATTCTGTGGGAACGGGTCATGCGCAATCCCCGCAAACCGGAAATCATCGTGCTTGACCCTCGGCGGACGGAAACGGCTCAGGCGGCGACCCACCATGTTCGGCTGGCGCCGAAGTCCGATCTGACCCTTCTTTACACGGTGCTGCGCAACGTGATCGAACGGGGCTGGACCGATCGCTCCTTCGTGGAGAAGTCGACCACAGGGATGCAGGATCTGTCCACCTTCGTCTCGACATTTTCCGACGAAGAGGCGCTGGAACTATCACGCCTTTCGCGCGAGGATCTCGAAATCCTGGTCCAGGCCTTCAAACCCGGTCGGCGAGTCAGCTGTTGGTGGACCATGGGCGTGAACCAATCCCACGAAGCCGTGCGCACGGCGCAGGCGCTCATCAACCTTTGCCTGGTGACCGGCAACATCGGCAAGCCGGGCACGGGCCCCAATTCCATTACCGGCCAGATGAACGCAATGGGTTCCCGTCTGTACTCCAATACATCGGGTCTGGTGGGCGGGCGGGATTTCGCCAATGCGCAGCATCGCGAAGAAGTATCCCGTATCATGGGTGTCCCTCTCGCCTCGATTCCCGATCGCGCGAGCCTGGCCTACGACCAGATCCTGGATTCTGCGCTGGAAGGCAAGATCAAGGCGTTGTGGGTGATCGCGACCAACCCCGAACACACCTGGATCGGGTCGGACACATTCCGTCAGGTCCGGGAAAAGCTGGACTTCCTGGTGGTCCAGGACATGTACCATTCCACCGAAACGGCGATGGTTGCCGATCTGTATTTGCCTGCGGCGGGCTGGGGCGAGAAGGAAGGGACCCAGATCAATTCCGAACGTCGGATCGGGGTGTCCAAGCGGGTTAGGCGTCCACCCGGACAAGCGTTGTCCGACTTCGACATTTTCCGTCTTGTGGCGCAGGCTTCCGGATGCACCGCGATGTTCGAACGGTTCACCAGCCCCGAGGCGGCGTTCGGCATCATGCGCGAGTTGTCGGCAGGGCGCCCGCACGACATCACCGGAATCCGGGATTACCGCCAGATCGACGCTGCAGGCGGCATCCAATGGCCTTACCCGCTGCGCGACGATCGCATCTCGATGCCGGAAAATGTCCGCGATGGAGTCCCTTCCGATCTACGCGACCAGGTGGTCGGCGATGAAGGTCATCGGAGATTGTTCGCCGACGGAAAATTCTTCACTCCGGATGGCAAGGCGAAGCTGTTGTTCGACCCGCCCCGTCCACCGGAAGAAATGCCCGACGCCGTTTTCGATCTGGTCCTCACCACGGGGCGAGGAAGCTCGGCGCAGTGGCACACCGGCACCCGTACCGCCAAATCAGCGGTATTGCGCAGTTTGTCTCCAAAATCGCTGGTGCTGGAAATGCATTCCTCCGACGCCGCGGCGCGAGGATTGGAGTCCGGTTCGCAGGTCTTGGTGAAATCGCGCAGGGGCAGTCTGATCGCTCAATTGCTCGCGACACCGAACATCGCACCAGGCGCGGTTTTTCTTCCCATGCACGACCGTCGCGTCAACATCCTTACCTTTCCGTCCTTCGACCCGCACAGCCGGGAGCCCTCCTACAAGCATGCAGCAGTTTCCGTCCACAAAGGTCCGCCCTTATGAAGATCGGTTTTATTCCACTGGTAGATTGCGCTCCGCTGGTGATCGCCAAGGAGAAGGGCTTCTTCGCCCGCGAGGGGCTGGATGTCAAATTGGGCAAGGTGCAGAATTGGATGCAGTTGCTCGACAGGTTGCAGCGCGGGGAATGCGACGGCGCCCACATGCTCGCGACACTTCCTGTCCTGGCCGCGGCGGGGGCCGCTGGAATCGAGGAACCGATTTGCACCGCCTGGGTGATATCCAGCTCGGCCAACGGGATCACGCTGTCCAACCGGTTGTGCCGCGCTGGTGTTTGGGACGGACAATCCCTTTCCGATTGGCTTGGACAGAATCCGGATCAGTCGATCCGGTTCGGGATCGTGATGGAGCGTTCCACCCAGGAACTCACGCTGCGCGAATGGATGCAGCAAGGTGGCGTGGAAGTGGGGGATCGCGTCCAGCTGATGGTCTGTCCGCCGCAAGAGATGGCGCGGCGCATGCGCGAAGGGATTCTTGACGGATTTTGTTCCGGCGAACCATGGAACCAGCGCGCCACCTCCTCCAAGTTGGGCGGCATCGTGGCTTTGGGCGACCAGATCATGGGCGACATGCCCGAGAAGGTGTTGGCGGTTCGGCGCAAGTGGCATGAAGAACACAAGGCGGAACACGGGGCGGTGTTGCGCTCCGTCGCGGCGGCTTCGGTGTGGCTCGAAGACCCCGCCAACCTGGAAGAAGCGACCACGATCGTTTCCGACAAGTACTACGTGAACACCCAGGCGCAGCTGTTGCGCTTCGATCTTTCCAGGAAAATCCAGGCGGGCTGGAACAAGGTCTTGGAAAGTCCGGGATTCTTGAAGTTCACCGGCATCAACATGCCAAAAGCCAACCGCTTCGTTCCGCTTCTGGAGCGTCTTGTGTGGTGGGGGCATCTACCCAGTTCGGCACTGGAGTGCGATCTAGACAGAATCTGTCTCGAAGAGTTCCACAGGGAATTGTTTCCATCGAAGTGAACCTTCATGTCGGACATCGGGGACTGATCGACGATCCTGTGGCCGGGTATTCATGATTACTTGATCGTGTAATTTTGCGTCGATTGCCAATTCACGATTCGAGACACTTTCAAGCAATGATGACGACAAATTCTGTTGATGGAAGCAAAACGAGGTTTGGTTGGTTTGGCACGAAGATCGCGTTGGGAAATAGCCTGTAGCCAGACATTCTCGGCCTGAGTCGCTCCGAGCAACAGGAACGGGAATGGGACCTCCGAAGCATCGATGGTGCTTCTTGAAGGAGACCTCCCATGACCCAGTTTCTTGACAATTCCCGTCGCGACTTTTTGAAGAAGTCGCTTTTCGCCGCCGGTTCGTTCTCGGTGGGAAGCGCGCTTCCTCCGTTTGCAGGATCGGCCTTCGCCGCCGGCGAAAAAACCGAAACCACGGGCTGCAAGCTCGGTTTCATCGCTCTCACGGATTGCGCTCCACTGGTGATCGCCAAGGAAAAAGGCTTGTTCGCCAAGCACGGGATGCCCGATGTCCAGGTGATCAAGCAGGCATCGTGGGGAACCACGCGCGACAACCTGGAACTGGGAAGCGGTGGCGGTGGCATCGACGGTGCGCACATCCTGACCCCGATGCCTTACGCCATGACCTTGGGGTTGAACACGAAAGGCAACCGACCGGTTCCCATGTACGTGATGGCGCGACTCAACTTGAATTCCCAGGCAATTTCTGTCGCCGACAAGTACCGTGATCTCAAGATCGGCGTGGACGCCAAGCCGCTGAAGGCTCAGATCGACCTGTTGAAGCGCAAAGGCGCTCCGGTGCTCAAGGTGGCGATGACGTTTCCTACTGGGACCCACAACTACTGGATTCGGTATTGGTTGGCCGCTGCCGGGATCGATCCCGACAAGGACGTGAGCACGATCGTGGTGCCTCCGCCGCAGATGGTGGCCAACATGCGCGTTGGCAACATGGATGCGTTTTGCGTGGGCGAGCCCTGGAACCAGCAACTGATCAACCAGCGGATCGGTTACACCGCTTGCACCACGCAGGACATCTGGAAGGACCATCCCGAAAAATGTCTGGGCATGCGCAAGGATTGGGTGGACGCCAACCCAAAGAGCGCGCGCGCCTTGGTGCGTGCGGTCATGGAGGCCCAGATCTGGTGCGACAGCCCTGCCAACAAGGCCGAGCTTGCGCAGATTCTGTCGGGTCGCAATTGGATCGGTGCCGCCGTGGGCGACCTGCTGCCGCGTTTGAAAGGCGACGTGGACTACGGCGATGGCCGCAAACACGGCGGAGACCCCATGGTGTTCTGGGCGAAGAATGCCAGCTACCCGTGGAAGAGCCACGACAAGTGGTTTTTGGCCGAGTCGCGTCGCTGGGGATTCCTGCCCAACGGTGTGGATTACGACAAGGTCGTGAACCAGGTGAACCGCTCCGACATCTGGCGCGAATGCGCGGGGATGATCGGGCAGGCCGCGCCGACCACGGACAGCCAAGGCGAGGAGAAGTTCTTCGACGGGATGGTGTTCAATCCTGGCGATCCGGAAGCCTACCTCTCGAAGTTGGCCATCAAGAACCTCAGCGGCGCCAAGAAGGCGTAAAGGAGTTTCCCATGTCCGCAATGGCATTGGAGGCCACCATCACGCGTGGTCAGGAATTGTCCGTACCTGCCGAACCCGTCGCGATCGAGAAACACGCGGCCCCGGCCCCCAAAGGGCCCGAGGGAGCGGCAAAAAATGTCGGTGAAGACAAGGCGCGCGAAGAACGGATCCGCGAACGGACCCGGGCGATCGCGTTCCCCTTCGCCGCCACCATGCTGTTCCTCTTCCTGTGGCAGGTCTATTCGCAAAAAGAGGGGGTCACGCTTCCGGGACCTGGCGCGGTGTGGCGCGATTCCAAGGAAATGATCCTCCATCCCTGGTTCGACAACGGGGCCAACGACAAGGGATTGGGGTGGCAGATTTTGGCATCGTTGAAACGCGTGGCGATCGGATACGGATCCGCGGCCGCCATCGGGATCTTCGTGGGATTGTTCCTTGGTCGGCTTCGCGGTCTGCAACAAGCATTCGATCCCTTGATGCAGGTGTTCCGCACCGTGCCTCCGCTTGCTTGGCTCCCGATCTCGCTGGCGATCTTCGCCCAGTCGGAACCTGCCGCCATCTGGGTGATCTTTGTCACGGCGATCTGGCCCATCATCATCAATACATCGGTTGGGGTGATGAACATGTCGAAGGACTACGAGAACGTGGCACAGGTGTACGAGATCAAAGGGTGGCGTTATTTGTCGCTCGTGCTCCTGCCCGCCGTCGCCCCGTACATGTTCACCGGTCTGCGTATCGCGGTGGGCATGGCCTGGTTGGGCATCGTGGCTTCCGAGATGCTCACGGGTGGCGTGGGGATCGGATTCTTCATCTGGGACGCTTGGAACTCGGGGCGCGTGTCCGACATCATCGTCGCGCTGGTGTGGGTGGGCGGAACCGGTTTGGCATTGGATCGGGTCGTCGCGCTGGTGGCAAAAATCGTCGGATCCAGCACCAACTGAACACGGAACAATTCGGATCGAAAGGACAGAAAATGAACGAAGAAAAATTCGTCGAATTCAGCCGGATCCAGATGGTGTTCGGATCGGGCGCCGCACGCTACCACGCCTTGGATGGCGTGGATCTGAATCTTCGCAAGGGCGAGTTCGTGAGCCTGATCGGGCACTCGGGCTGCGGAAAATCCACCTTGTTGAACCTGCTGGCAGGATTGCAATCCCCGACAGAAGGTGTCGTGAAGGTGGGCGGCAAGCAGGTGAGCGGGCCTGGACTCGATCGCGCGGTGGTCTTCCAGAGCCACTCGCTGCTTCCCTGGCTGTCGGTGGAAGCCAACGTGCAAGTCGCCGTGGATTCCAAATACCCCGACATGTCGCGGGCGCAACGCAAGGAGGAAGCGCGTCGGTTGGTCGAGATGGTGCATCTGGGGGCCCATGCCAAGAAAAAACCGTCGGAGTTGTCGGGTGGCATGCGCCAACGCGCCGGCATCGCACGCGCCTTCGCGGCCAAGCCCGAGGTGCTGCTCATGGACGAACCGTTCGGTGCGCTGGATGCGCTCACACGTGGCTCCATGCAGGACGAACTCACCGAACTTTGGGCCGCCGAGCGGACCACGGTGATGATGATCACACACGACGTGGACGAAGCCATCTTCCTTTCGGATCGCATCATCCTGATGTCGAACGGTCCGCGTGCGCGCATCGCCAAGCAGTGGCAGGTCGAGATTCCTCGGCCTCGCACCCGCGAAACCATGCTGGAGCATCCCGAATACATCGCGCTCAAGCGCGAACTCATCCATTCCTTGAATGATTCGCATTTCTTGTCCGCAGCATAGCTGATCCTCACGCCTCTCCGCGAGGCCCGCGATCGGTTCATCGATATTTTCCGAACGGAGTTCTTCCATGACATCCAGGTTTGTGGCCCACTCGGTCACGTTGTCCGCTGTTTCCATGGCTACGACAGTTTTTGCCGCGCCCCCTGCGGAGAGCCCCTTCAGCCAGCCGCAACCGGCGTTCTACGGCCAGATCCGCCCGCGCATGGAGCTGAACCACAAGATGCTGGCCGACACGTCGCATTCGGCAGCTTACACGTTGCTTCGCTCGCGCCTTGGTTTCGGCGCGGTCACCTCCGAGTTCTCGGAAGTGAAACTGGAACTGCAGGATGCCCGGGTGCTGGGCAGCGAACCCGTCGCGGGGCTCAACCAGTCCAGCACCACCACCGGAAACGCCAAGGGGGTCGACCTCACCCAGGCCTACGGCGCGTTGGAGTACCTGTTCGGAGAGACGAATTCCGTCAAGACCGCGATCGGCCGCATGAAGATGAGTCTTGGCGCAGGACGATTTCTGTCTACACTGGAATGGAGCCCCACCGCCCGCCAGCTCGACGGCATCGCGAGCAACCTGCGCATCGACAAGCTCAACGTGACAGGTTTTGGCTACCAGGTGCGCGACACCACCAACTACGCCAACATCGTGGCGAACGGAGTGTACACCCAGCTGTGGGGAATGTACGGGAGCCTGCCGGTGAACGACTCGTTCCTGGTGGAAGCCGGTGCGTTCTACGATCTGGGACGTCAGCCAAATCTTGTCCCGCTCACCGCGGACACCACCTCAAACCACGACATCGTCACCTTGGATGGTCGTGTGGCGGCGAAGTTCGGTCCGGTGACCGTGGAGCAGGAAATCTTGTACCAGACCGGCGAGGTGAACGCCTACAAGAAGGGCAACATGTCGGTGTCCGCGTGGTACTCGGCCAGCCGGGTGGGAATTGCACTTCCCGACGTGGCGAAGGCGAATCTCGGCCTCGACATCATGAGCGGCGACGGCGATGCCAAGGATATGGAACTGAACCAGTACCGCGCCCAGTACTGGTTCGGTCACAGCTATTTCGGCTGGATGGACTACTTCCTGAACAATCCCAAGTACGGTGTGGTCGACTATCGATTCGACGTCGATGTACCGGTGGGCGAATTTGCCTCGATCAAGGCACAGTATCACTACTTCACGCCACAAATCGGGACCGACAACGGTGCGAAGCTCAAGGCCTACGGCCAGGAAATCGACGCCGAACTGCACGTGACCCGCATTCCAAAGACACTTCTTGTCCTAGGGGCGGGCGTGTTCATTCCGGGCGACGGTGCCTACATGCTCCCCTCCGTCATCACACAGGTCAGAAGCGCCTCCGAGAAGACCGGTCCCGGATTGTTCGTGTATTTCCAGCCAGTGTTCAATTTCTGACAAAAAAGCCAAACAGATTACAGGAGACTGTTATCCTGTAAAGATGAGTGCTCAGATTTTGACAATCATCGGTATTAAACGGAATGTCTTCGGGTGTTCCGTTTTTGGCATGGATCATGCTGTATCGTCCGTTGAAGCCTCCCGGCTCAGACGAAGTGGGGTTATCCGGTCCGTCCGGTCCGCTACGTCGCTTGTCACATGCCTCGTGCAACACGGGACATGCCTGGCAGCACGTCACGGATCCAATGGTTCCATTGCGACCAAGGAAGACTGACCCAATGCAGATCAAAGAATTCATGAAAGCCGGACATCCCCCGACCCTTTTCGCCTCGTTCCTGTATTTCGACATCTCGTTCATGATCTGGGTGCTGCTTGGGCCACTTGGCGTTGTGATCGCGAAGGACTTGAATCTCACTCCTTCCCAAAAGGGTTTCATGGTCGCGCTGCCGTACCTGTCGGGCGCCTTCGCGCGCTTCTTCATGGGCATGGCGGTCGATCGCATCGGCGCCAAGCTCACTGGTGGAATTGGACAAATTTTGGTCATCTGCGCGCTTGCCTGGGCCTGGCTCGTGCAGATCGACTCCCTTTCGCAGGTTCAGATCCTAGGGCTCTTTTTGGGTATCGCAGGCGCTTCCTTCGCGGTCAGCCTGCCATTGGCCTCGCGCTGGTATCCGCCCGAAGCCCAAGGCCTCGCCATGGGTATCGCGGGAGCGGGCAACTCGGGCACGGTCTTCTCGGCCCTTTTCGCACCCTTGCTGGCCAAGCACTTCGGATGGAACAACGTGTTCGGTATGGCCTTGATCCCCGCGGTCATCACCTTGATCGTGTATTGGATCATGGCCAAGGATGCTCCCAACCAGCCTCCCCCCAAGACCCTCAAGCAGTACGGCGAAATGCTCAAGGACAAGGATACCTGGTGGTTCATGGCGTTCTATTCGGTGACCTTCGGCGGTTTCTCGGGGTTGGCGGCAAGTCTTGTCATCTACTTCAACGCCCAGTTCGGGATCGATTCCGTCCACGCAGGCTACCTGGCGGCGGGTTGCGTGTTGGCAGGATCTGTCGCGCGTCCCGTTGGCGGACGTGTCGCCGACCGGTTTGGGGGCATCAAAACCTTGCAGATCATCTACGGGGTGGTCGCGGTCTCGCTGGCTTTGGTCGCGCTGTTCTCCACCAATCTGGTGCTCACCCTGGTCTTCTTCGTCACCGGGATGCTAGGCTTGGGAATGGGCAACGGATCGGTGTTCCAGCTGATCCCGCAGCGTTTCCGCAAGGAGATCGGAATCATGACAGGACTTGTCGGCATGGCCGGTGGCATCGGTGGATTCTACCTCGCCACTTCGCTGGGCATGTCCAAGCAGTTGACGGGATCCTACCAAGGTGGATTCCTGGTCTTCGTGGCGCTGGCGGTCGTCGCTCTCCTTGGGCTGCTGGGCGTGAAGAAGCGCTGGCGCAGCACCTGGGGGTCCCCATTGAACACCACCGCCAAGGTCTGAGATGCCGCTGTCGGTGTCCGTGGGGCAGTCGAGTCTGGCCAGCCCCCTCGGAGCGAACCAGGACTACGCCGGGGCGGTGACGCCGGACGAACGGCTGTTGAACTCCAAAGGCGTGGCGCTTGCCATGGCGGATGGTGTGGGGAAGGGCAGAGGAGGAGGCGAACTCGCCGAGATTTCTGTCCGTTCTTTCCTGAGTGGATGGTATTCCAGTCCGGAAACGTGGAGCGCTTCCCGATGCTTGTCGACACTTTTTGTCGATATCAACGCGGCAGCCCGACGCGACCACGCCAAGGCCGCTTGCACCTTTTCGGTGGCGATTGTCGCGGGTCGCGACCTGCATGTGGCCCATGTAGGGGATACCCGGGTTTGGTTGGTCCGTGACGACAAAATCCGTCAACTCACGACGGACCATGTCTGGGACAATCCCGACATGCGCAACGTCCTGCACAGGGCGATGGGGCTCGACGACGAAGTCTCGCCGCAATTCGTCCACGAGGAACTCGCCGAGGGCGATCTTGTCGTGCTGGCGACGGACGGATTCCATCGGTGGCTCGAACCGGATCCAGCGGTATTCCGCTCTTCGGTGGGATTGGAACTCGATGCCATCGCCGAACGGATGGTCGAGGCGGCCCGAAACAGGGGGAGCGACGACGACGCCACGGTTCTGTTGGCTCGGATCGAGCGGTTGCCAAGCCTGGAAGAGTCGCGTTTCGCGGGCGACGATTCCGAATTGCCATCGCTGCCCGATCCGAAGGAGGGGATGGAATTCGACGGATTCCGTCTGCAAAAACGACTGGGTGGAGGTCGGCTCACCAGCGTGTGGCTTGCCGACGATCGGGAGGGCGAGAGCCGCGTCGTCATCAAGATTCCCGACGCGAGATCCGTACAGGACGGGGCCACCAGGGAGGAGTTCCTGCGCGAGGAATGGGTGGGGAAACGGATCAGACACCCAGGCGTGGTACCCGTGCTTTCGCTCCGACCTGGCCGCCGGACCGCGTTGTACTACGCGATGCCCTGGACCGAGGGGACTTCCATACGACGGATTCTGTCACGCGATGGATCGCTGGACGCCTTCGCCGCGACCAGGCTTGGCATCGAGGTTTCGTCGGCTTTGCGGGCGTTGCATCGGCAGGGGGTGTTGCATCGCGATGTGAAGCCCGACAATATCCTGCGAGAGGCATCCGGGAGCAACAAATTGACGGATCTTGGCATTGCCAGGATAGAATCGATCGCCGAGTCCACCGGATCGGCACCGGGCACTCCAAGCTACATGGCGCCGGAAATGTTCGAAGGGGCTTTGGCCAGTGAATCCACCGAGATCTTCGCGTTGGGTGTGACGCTTTACGAGTGCCTCACTCGCAAGCTCCCGTATGGAGAAATCGAACCGTTTTCACGACCCAGGTTCGGTCGACCTGTTCCGCTCACACGTTGGAATCCCGAGATCCCACCTTGGCTTGAATCGGTGGTCTTGAAGGCCATCGATCCGGATCCGGTACGCCGTTTCCAGGTTCTGTCCGAATTGGAATTCCATTTGGAGCGACGTGAACGCGTTGTCGACTCCATGCCCGTCGATGTCCATGATCCTGCGCGCCGACTGCGTTTCTGGCAGGGGACAGCGATACTGATCGGCATTTTGGCTGCATTGGAAGCTGTGGCTTTGTTGTCGCGGTAACGAATCGGAAACGACCGCTATGGCGGGAAAAAAACAAGGAGAGTGTCAGATGGGCAGGATTCATTTCATCGGTGGCGAAAAGGGTGGTGTCGGCAAGTCGCTGGTTTCACGATTGCTTGCGCAACGGATGATCGACCTTCACCTGCCCTTCACCGCATTTGATACCGACAAATCTCACGCCTCGCTATTGCGCTACTACGCCGATTTTGCGACCTTGGTGGAGATCGACCAGGTGGAAAGCCTCGATCGGATCGTGGAAGCCGCCGCCCAGTCCAACGAACAGCGTGTCTTGGTGGATCTCGCCGCGCAGACATCGCCTGCCTTGGCGCGTTGGATCGACGACTCCCAATTGGGTGAGGTTGCCGGCGAAATCGGGCTCACCATGGTATGGTGGCACGTGATGGACTCGGGTCGCGATTCCACCGAGTTGTTGCGCCAGGTGTTGGACCGCGGCGCGCGCGGCATGGAGCTGGTCGTGTGCCTCAACGAGATGCGCGGCGACAAATTCGAACTCTTCGAAGAATCGGGCCTGCGCAAACGCGCCGAGGAGGCGGGGGCAAAAATTGTCCGGATCCGGAAGTTGAGCGACGACACCATGCGCCGGATCGACGCGCAGGGCGCGAGCTTCTGGGCCGCCTTGAATCCTTCCGATCCCGCCGTGGCGACCTTGGGGCTGCTGGAGCGCCGTCGAGTGCGCAGTTGGATGGAGCAGAACGCCGAACAGCTGGACAGCGCCGGGATCTGATGTCGGGCCTTGCGATGTCTTGACCTGGATCGGGGGTAGGTGCGATACTCATGCTAGATGAATTCCTCCACCGCAAGCTTCGCGCCCTCCCCTGGAATGACTGCATGGGTCATCGGGTCTCCTGACTTCCATAGCGCGTATCCGGCTCAGGCCGTATCCGGGCATTGTCCAGTCCCCACGTTTTTGGATCCAAACCAAGGATCGCAGAGGCTGGAGAATGTCCACGACGCGGTGGTTCTGGTCGAAGCCGATTGTGTGGATCAGAAATTGTCCGAAGCGTTGGTCTTATGCGCGAAAAAGGGTATCGAAGTTCGGTTGTTGACGGTTGCCTCGCTTACCAAAATCAAATGCCGGATGGAGGCCTCCACACCGCCGACCGAATTCGAAATCGCCACCGGCAACGAGGTCGGCGGCCGGGTGAGCGAAAAACTTCGCACCACCATGGGAAGTATCCGGCTCGGATCGGAAATCAACGTGAACAAGGCGCGCAGCTCCCGAAGCAGTCTGCTTCCCGATGTAGAGGCCCTACACACGGAGATCGTCAATTTCTGTGAATCACTAGGGTTCATGCTCGATCTTCGCGTTCCTGGTGGCATGGCGGTGGGAACCTGGGGCCAATTCGACGCCTTCAACGAGATCCGCACGGCGCTTTCCAATGTCACCGCCAACACGGGTTGCATCGCCCACATCGCTGGGCAACCGGAACTTCCCACCATTGGAAACCCACGCGACATCGCCAGACTGGTTTTCGAAACGGTGAGCAATTCCATCCAGCATGGATTGGCCAAAAACGTGTGGTTGAGCTCCGCTCTCGACCCCACGAACGGCGAAGCCACCTTGACCTTAGATGACGACGGCAGAGGGTTCCTCTACCGCGAAACCAGCGATGTCGGATTTTGTCTGCGGATGGAATCCAAGAGCCTGAAATCCAGGGGGATCGGCGTGCTGGTTTGTAGACGGATTCTGTCGCGCTACAAGGGACGCATCGACTACAGCGTCAAACCCGATGGCGGCTTGCGGGTGGACATTCGTTGGCGCCCCGACTTGAAGCGTCCCGACGAGCATTCGATCCTGGCCCCGTACGGGTTGCGGATCGAGGCTTGACGATGCAGCCCGCGCACAACCGGATCCTGCTCGTCGACAGCGACGACCGGTTTCGCGATCGGATCGGCGGAATCCTTTCGGATTACGGATTCGAAGTGGCGCACGCAAAGTCGTCGCCTTCCGCCCTGGAGGAAGTTTCCCGGCACAAACCTGCGCTGTGCATCCTGGAAACCAACTTGGCTGGCGTGGACGGGATCCAACTGTTGCGCTACTTCCGCAGCCGACATCTGTTCCGCACCCTGCCCGTCGTCATCCTGACCTCGGGGATCGTGAAAAGCGAGCTTGCGAATCTGGTGAAGCTCGACGTCAAGGGCATCTTCGTCAAATCGGAATTTTCGATCGATGCGTTGTTGAAGAAGATCCAGGACCTGACGCTCCCTCCGGAATACGCGAAGCTGTTCGGCGCCGGAACCAAGGTCGACTCCGGTTTCCAAGGCGACATTCCTTCCAGCCATCTCACCCACTCGACCCACCATTCGGATCCGGGCCCGGCGACGATGCGCCAAATGGACACGCCGATCACCCGCATCCTGGACGTCCGGTCCATCGAGTCGCTGGTGAATTTGAAGACAATATCCGTCATCCTGGAAGACCTCGTGTCGGTGGCATCCCGGGGGAATTCCAGTCTGGACGATCTCGAAGCGGTGATCCGCAAGGATCCGATCGTAGCGGCGAGATTGGTGCGCGCGGCCAATTCGGCGGCGTTCCTGCGCGGTGCTCCCGTGAATCGCATCGAAGAGTCGTTGCGGGTCCTTGGCTTCACCAACGTGGTTCGCGTCGCGGTGGCGGGAGGTTGCTTGACCAAGGACGAACTTGGCGGGGAAGCGGGGCCCGATCTCAAGGAAATCTGGGCGAACTCGCTGTGCATGGCGATGGTGGCCGAAAAATTGGCATCGCGACAGGAATCGGCAAAGTGCTACATGCAAGGGATCCTGAGCAATCTGCCCATCCTTTTCCTGATCCAGTTTCTTGGCACGGACTGGTTCGCCTGGAAGAATTGGGCGGCCAGCAAGCGATGGACCTTCGGCGAGTTGGTGGAAGCCTCCACGAGCATGCCGTTGACAAAATATGTCGATCAATTGTACCAGTCCTTGAAGATCTCCCCCGAATTGTCCAAGCCTTTGGTCGACTACTACCGGTTCTATTTGACGCGCTCCCGCGAAGAGCCGGGCCTGCAATCTCGCAAGATCGACCTCTGGGCCCAGCTGGCCACGATCCTTGGCCGGGGTGGATTCGATTTCCATGAAATCCGTCCTTTGCTGGACAAGGAAGCCAGGTTGGACGATGTCGCCTCGGTGATCGATCCGAACTTCTCGCAGGAGGTGGGGTTGATCGAAGCTTCCATCGGGGTGATGGTCGATGGTCGTCACCTGCAACACGACGGCTACGGTCAAATTCTGTTTTGGCGCGACCCCAAATGGTCCAATTACGATCCTGTGGTCTCCCACCTCGAACATTTCGCCGATTGTCTCGTCGTGCAGTCGATCTCCGAATTTCGCGGGCTTGCGGGAAAGCGGATCGCCTTCGTGGAACCTGGGACGTCGGAGTGGCTTGCGCTCGAAACCGACGCCTCGATCTTGTTGCTGCACACCGAGGCCGTTTCCGAAGAAGTCAAACGCCCCAAGGATTCCATGTTGAAACTCCCGATCTGCATGCGTGATCTGACCGCGCATCTGGATCGGTTCTTCCAAATCGCGACCGATGCCTAGAGTGGCGATGTCAGAGGTTTCGAGGCGACAAAGGAGGCGTTAAGTGGCACTGATCGAATGGACCGACGCGTACAAGACCGGACATCGCGAGGTGGATCTCCAGCACGAACACCTGTTCGGTCTTCTCAACTGTCTGCACGACAGGATCCTGTCCGGCAATGGGAAATCCACCGTGGGCGAGATCCTGGTCGAGTTGACGGAATATGTCTGCAAGCATTTCCAGGAAGAAGAGGAGCTGATGACCGCCGCCGGGTATCCGGACTACGAGGACCATCATGGACTCCATCTCAAGTTGGTGGCAAAGGTGGACGATTTCCGTCAGTCGCAATCCACGGCGCAACCGGTGAGTCCTCTGGACCTGGTCCGATTCCTTTCGGGATGGATCCAATACCACATCCTGCTCGAGGATTTGAAGCTGGTTCGTTGGCTTGGGAGTTCAGCGACTTCGCCTGCCGTCGGTGGGAAAACCAACTAAGCTTGTTTGATTCCCGTCATTTCTCCCAGATAGTTGAACATATCAACGAATCATGATATATTGATCTTATGGGTGAAGAAGCCAGAGATCTCTCGAACCTGCTAAAGTCGCTTTCCGATCCGGGAAGGGTACGGATTCTGTGGCTGTTGTCGATGGCCGAGCTCGCGGTACATGAACTCCAAGCGTTGCTCGACTGGGGACAAAGCCGACTGAGCACCCAATTGGGTTTGCTGCGGGATCAGGGTTTGTTGCTGTTTCGACGCGAAGGCAAGTGGTCGTTCTACTCCCTGGCCGCTCCCGACGAAGCCACCGCCGAAGGACGGATCCTGCGCGAGATCCTCAACGATTGGGGCGAGCACAAGGGCGACGAAGACAGATCCCGACTGCGCGAACTCCTGGAAGCGCGTGCGGAGCAGACCCGCAAGAAGTTTTCGGCCGACACGGCCTACCTGGGCGAGGAATCGGTTCCTGGACGAACTTGGGAGATCGTGGCCCGCGGACTGTTCCAAGTGATTCCGACAGGAAATGTCCTTGACCTGGGAGCCGGCGACGGAATTCTCGGGACCCTCGCCGCGGCCGCGGGACACGAAGTGACGCTCGTCGACTTGTCGGATGCCCAGCTTGCCCGTGCCAAGGAGCGAGCCCAACGCGAAGGCGTTCGCGTCACCTGCGTCAACGCCGACTTCACGAACACGGGTTTGCCCGGAGCTTCCTTCGATCGCGTGCTGGTGAGCCACGCCTTGCACCACGCATCCCAGCCACAAGCCCTCTTGCGGGAAGTCCACCGGCTTCTCAAGGCAGGGGCGATGGTGTGGATGCTCGATCTTTCCGACCACGAAGAGGAATGGATGCGCTCCGAACAGGGCGATGTCTGGCTTGGCTTCGATGCCGAGCACCTCAGGACTCTGCTTCGCGAAACCGGGTTCGTCTCGGTGCGCGTCACACATCCGGGGAGCGATCCCCGCCATCCGCGCCTTTCGGCGCTTTGCGCCAGCGCGCAAAAGGAGAACCCATGAGCCGCCCCGAACTGTTGCGACAGGAATTGTCCAAGCGGATCCTGATCCTGGACGGCGGCATGGGCACCATGCTGCAGCGTCAGAATCTGACTGCCGCCGATTTTGGCGGCGAAGCCTACGAAGGCTGCAACGAGCAGTTGGCGATCACCAAGCCGCAAGCCATCGGTTCCGTGCACGAACTGTACCTGAAGGCCGGTGCCGACATCATCGAGACCTGCACCTTCGGTTCGACCCCCATGGTGATGGACGAATACGGACTGGGTTCGCAGGCCTACGAGATCACCCGCGCAGCGACGCGCATCGCGCGGGGTCTGGCCGATTCGTACTCCACCGGCGACAAGCCGCGCTTCGTGGCGGGTTCCATCGGACCAACCACCAAGTCGCTTTCGCTCACCGGCGGCGCGACCTTCCAGGAGCTGGTGGACGGCTTCGCGCTCCAGGCCGAGGCACTCATGGAGGGCGGCGCCGACTATCTGTTGCTGGAAACCCTCATCGACACGCTCAACTGCAAAGCGGGCGTTGTCGGAATCCGTCAAGCATTCCGCAAGTTGGGACGCGAGTTGCCCATTGCTGTTTCCGGTACCATCGAGCTGCAAGGAGTGATGCTCGCGGGGCAAACCGCCGAAGCCTTGTTCGCTTCGTTGGAACATGCCGCACCTTTGTACGTGGGACTCAATTGCGCCACCGGTCCCGAATTCATGACCGACCACATCCGCACCTTGGCCGGTTCCGCCGGTACGGCGGTGGCCTGTGTGCCCAATGCGGGGTTGCCCAACGAGTTTGGCGGCTACGACGAAACTCCGGAAATGCTGGCTCGCCAATTGGGCAAGTTCGCCGACGCGGGCTGGCTCAACGTGGCCGGCGGTTGCTGCGGAACCACGCCCGACCACATCGCGGCCATTGCACAGGCCATGGCCGGACGCGCGCCGCGCGGCACCGAGCGGCCTCGCAAGTCGTGGGTGACAGGAGTTGACCTCCTGGAAATGACTCCCGAAGGTCGTCCGTACATCATCGGCGAGCGTACCAATTCCATCGGATCCAAACTGTTCCGCGACCTGGTCGCCCAGGAAAAATGGGACGAGGCGGCCGAAATCGCGCGTCGTCAGGCGCGTGCCGGTGCCCACATTCTGGACGCCTGCTTGGCGAATCCCGACCGCGAAGAACTTGCCGACATGGAGAAGTTCCTGAGCAAGGCCTCCAAAGCCACCAAGCTTCCGTGGATGATCGATTCGCAGGAGCCAAAAGTCGTCGAGGCCGCTTTCAGGTTGCTGCAGGGCAAGTGCATCCTGAATTCCGTGAACCTGGAAGAAGGTCCCGAAGACAAGCGTTTCACGGGCCTCATGAACTGCGTCAAGGAATACGGCGCCATGGTGGTGGTGGGTTGCATCGACGAAGTGGGCATGGCCGTGGAGCCCCAGCGCAAGCTGGAAGTCGCCGAGCGTAGCTACCAGATTTTGTCCGAACGGTGGGGGATCGCCGAAGAGGACATGATGTTCGACGCGCTGGTGTTCCCGTGCGGAACCGGCGACGAGAACTACGTGGGTTCGGCGGCCAAGACCATCGAAGGTGTTCGGTTGATCTCCGAGCGTTTCCCCAAGGCGCAGAGCACGTTGGGGGTTTCGAACGTGAGCTTCGGATTGCCCCCGGCGGGACGCGAGGTCCTGAACTCCGTGTTCCTGTACCACTGCACCAAGGCAGGCCTCACCAGCGCCATCGTGAATGCGGAAAAACTGGTGCGCTACGCCGAAATTCCGCAAGAGGAACGCGACCTCTGCGACGACCTCATCTGGGCTCGTGGGACAGATCCTGTCGCGGCGTTCACCGCGCATTTCCGCGGCAAGAAGGCGGCCGCACCCGAAGCCGAGGCGGTTTTGCCTGCCGCCGAACACATCTCGCGCGGAATCCTGCGCGGCTCCAAGGATGGCATCAACGCGGCCATCGACACGTTGATCTCCGAAGGCCGCAAGCCATTGGAGATCATCAACGGGCCCCTCATGGACGGCATGAACGAAGTGGGCCGTCTGTTCAACAAGAACGAATTGATCGTGGCCGAGGTCCTGCAATCGGCCGAGGCCATGAAATCGGCGGTGGCACATCTGGAGCCCCTCATGGAGAAGGGCGACGGCCAGAACCGCGGCAAGATGGTGTTGGCCACTGTGAAGGGCGACGTCCACGATATCGGGAAGAACCTGGTCGAGATCATTCTGGGCAACAACGGCTACGAGATCGTGAACCTGGGCATCAAGTGCCCCACGGAACAGATTTTGGCGGCGGTGCGCGAGCACAAGCCCGATCTGATCGGGCTGTCGGGCCTGTTGGTGAAGTCGGCGCAGCAAATGGTCCTTACCGCCCGCGATCTCAAGGATGCCGGTGTGGATGTGCCCATCATGGTGGGTGGCGCGGCGTTGTCGAACAATTTCACCGTTAAATCCATCGCTCCGGAGTACGGCGGTGCCGTGGTGTACGCCAAGGACGCCATGGGCGGTCTGGATCTGGCCAACCAGTTGACGGATTCCGTCAAGCGCGGTCCTTTCCTGGAATCCCTGCGCGAGATGGAGGAGAAGGTCCGGTCGGGTGCGGCAAATCCTGTCGTCGATGCTCCCGAATCCGAGCCCAAGGAAAAGCTGGTGCTGGCACGCGACAACGAGTTGTTCGCGCCTCCGGCGTTGGACCGACAGACCTGGTCGCGCCCGTTGCCCGAAGTGTGGCGTTTCCTGAATCCGCAAATGCTGTACGGCAAGCATCTGGGCCTCAAGGGCTCGGTGGAGCGCTTGTTCGCCGAGAAGGACGCGAAGGCTGTGGAGCTCAAGACCTTCATCGAAGGGCTGCAGGCTTCCATTCAAGGTGAAGGCTGGATGAAGGTGAAGGGTGCCTACCAGTTCTTCCCTGTGCGCGTGGAGGGCGACAAGATCTGCATCTACTCGCAGGACCGCGCGAAGCAGGTCGCGAGCTTCAAGTTCCCGCGCCAGAGTGCCGGCTGGGGATTGAGCCTGTCGGATTTTGTCCACCCCACCGAATGGGACCACGTGGCCTTGTTCGTGGTGACCGCCGGTGCCGGCGTGCGCGAGCGTTCCGAAGCGCTCAAGGACAGCGGCGACTACCTGGCCTCCCACGGGCTCCAGGCCTTGGCGCTGGAGACCGCCGAGGCGGCTGCCGAAGCCCTGCACAAGCACATCCGCCTGACCTGGGGATTCCCCGACGCTGCCGATCTGTCGATTCCCGACATCTTCAAGGCCAAGTACCGCGGCATGCGCGTATCGTTCGGTTACCCGGCCTGCCCGCGCCTGGAAGACCAGGAGATTCTGTTCGACCTTCTCAAGCCGCAAGACCTTGGTGTGAACCTCACCGAAGGCTTCATGATGGATCCCGAGGCGAGTGTTTCCGCATTGGTGTTCCACCATCCTCAGGGGCGCTATTTCACCATCTCCAGCGCCGACCTCGACGCCTTCGAAACGAGTCTCGCATGATTCGCTCTCCGGCGTGGCTGCGCCGTTTCGCGATGGGACTTGTGCTCCTGGGGGCCGTGCATCTCCTGGCGACATTTCCTGTCTATCGGACGCAGTGGAGCACGTTGCCATTGACGAGCGGATTGGCAACAATCTGGATGTACGTGTCGGCAGGACTTTGGGTGGCGGGTTCGGGCATGCTGCTTGGGATGCTTGCCGAATCGGCGAAGGATCCGGAGGCGATCTGGCCCGGGCCGTTGGCTCGGGGAGTCGCCAATTTCCTGCTCGTAGGAGGAATCCTGGCTCCGGCGCTGATGTGGAGCAATCCGATCGCCTGGATTGTGGCCGTACTGGCGCTCGGCGCTTGGTGGGCCACCCGTAAGGTCGTCTAGCAGGTTCGCTATTCGGGGGAGAATCCCGTCGCCATCCGATTCAGGATTCGTCGGTGATGGGCGGATCGGACGGGGCGGAAGAATCGTTCTGGCGGAACAGACCAGCCATGGCTTCCAGGCTTGGCGGCGCGGCCGTGGCCGCACGTCGGTTCTCTTCCTGGATGCGCCGATAGACTTCCTCGCGGTAGACCGCCACCGAAGGCGGCGCCTGGATGCCGATCCGACAGGATTTGGCATCGACTTCCAGGATCGTGACGACGATGCCGTCGCCGATGTGGATCGCTTCTCCTGGCCTGCGGGTAAGGACGAGCATCAGTGCAGAATCCTTTCCGACGTGGTCCACCGGGGATCGTCGACGAGGATTTGCTTGCCGATGCGGGTGCGGATGTTCACGAACAAGGGGCCCGCCATGTTGGCCGTGGACAACCTCATGTCGGCGTTCACGGTCACGATGGTGTAGAGCAGAAGTTCCTTGGGGTCGCGGACCTCAAGGTCGCGCAACTCGGAGGACGAGATGACGGGATCGTATTCCGGCCTGAACTGCAACGGATTGATGAGCACGAATTGGACACGTGGTCCGTTCACGCTCACCATCCAATGGAACGGCTCGTGTTCCGGTTTGGTGAATACGACGAATTCGCGTGCGCCTTCGAAGCCGGGGATCCCGCTGGGGAACCGGATGACATCTTCTGGCATGTAACCGAGCTGATCTACCTCATGGCCCATGGCGGTAGCATACCACGCGTAACTTCGGTGCGCCAGTCCCGAATCGAACCCACGATATGCGACAACAGGCCGAGCGCTTCACCGAGAGCTCCGGCCTCGTCGCGGGAGATGCGCACGAGCATGTGTCCGGCAAGACTTGCCAAATCCCGTCCTGGCCCTGGTTCGGGTCGGCAGCCCTGCCGGATCAGGGACAGCAGCTTGCGCAAACGGTCCAGTTCTCCGTTGCCGCCCATCAGATGCAGACCTTCGCGAAGCGCCGCTTCCAAGCACATGCGCACCGAGTCGACCGTTCCGCCGGTGAGGATGGATTGCTGCTTGTAGGTGTCCGAGGCGCGTTTGCCGGTGAGATCGGTGCCGGAAAGCCCGGCGAGCAGTCGGCGGTCCATGCTCCGGAACGAGATCGTGGATGCCGATTTCCCCAGCCGATGCAATTCCTGACCGAAGTGTTCGGCGAGTTCGAAGGGATCCGGAAGGATCTCCAACGCCGGTTCCGAATCTCCAACCTGGGCCTTGGGTTTGTTGGGGTCGGAAGCGTCGTCTTCTTGACCGCCGGAGGTGCCGTTGGATCCGCCGTTCAGGGCATCGCCAGCGGAAAATTCGGCCTGGTCTTCCTGTCGATGCACCACCATGTCGGAGGCGCTGGTGGCCTGGTCCTTGGCGCGAAGACCCTTCTCCACGAAGGTCGCTCCCATGCGCGATTGGAAATCGGCGGTGTCGCGTCGAGCGGCCTGCAGCTGCGAGGCCTGGTCTCCCTGGGTCAACACCTGGCGGATGTTGGCCCCCTCGAAATTGGGTCCGTCGTATCCCATACCCATTGGAAATAGCATTTCCTGGCATCGGCCGCTTCGCATTTCGCGCGGGGCGCATCGATTGATGTTTGGTGCATTTTTCCAGATCGTGCCCACCGAACAACGCAAAGCCGCAGCAAAAATCGTCGGACGGATTCTGGACCGGGAATTTCCCGATCCACCGATTCCCCTGGACCACACCGATTCCTTCACGTTTCTGATCGCGGTCCTGCTGTCGGCCCAATGCACCGATGTGCGGGTCAACCAGATCACGCCAATCCTTTGGGCCACCCTGGGCGACACCCCGCAGGAGTTGGCGAAGGCCGAAGTGGAGGCCATCCGCGAGATCATCCGGCCCTGCGGTCTGTCGCCCGCCAAGAGCAAGGCCATCCACGGGCTCTCGAAGATCCTTCTGGAAAAACACGCCGGACAAGTTCCGTCGAACTTCGCCGATTTGGAAGCGTTGCCCGGCGTGGGCCATAAGACAGCTTCTGTCATCATGAGCCAATGTTTCGGCGTTCCTGCTCTTGCCATCGACACCCATATCCACCGCTGCTCCAGGCGATGGGGCCTCTCCGACGGGAGCACGGTGGAGCACACGGAGCGCGATCTGAAGGAACTCTATCCGCCCAAGCGCTGGAACGCGCTCCATTTGCAGATGATCCACTACGCCCGCAAATTCTGTCCCGCCCGCGGCCACAAACCCGCCGAATGCCCCATCTGCTCGGCTCTGGCGGCAAAAGGCCTGCCGCTGGAAGATTGACCGACCCTCATCGAACCTGTCCCGCATTCGCCAACGCATCGAACCTGTCGGATTTTCCGCATATCGTCTGTCGGGGCGCTCGCCTTCGTACCGCAAACTGCCCGATGCGGGCAGTGACGCTCCACTCCGGCAAGCGCCCCTCCGCCGAGTACGCGTCGTTTCCCGTTTTCCGCATTTGCCGGAATCTGTCGACCTTCTCTCATAGTCGGCTTTCGGTGCGGTGGCCCTCGTTTCGCTGCACGCCAAAGCGCGTGACGCTCCACTCAAACCACCACCCCTGCGCCGAGTACGACGTGTCCCGCATTCGCTAACACTTTTTGAAGCGCCAAGTTCTGTCGTAGAGCCAAACCCGCTCACCGGTCAAGGCGGAGCGCCGTCGACTGGGCAACGGCCATCGCATCAACGACGGCACCGGACAAAAACCGGTATCAGGCAGCGATGATGGGGGATCCCCACAGGGGGGCGCGTTTCATGGAGGACCGCCATCCAGTCCATCGGCCGAATCAGGCCGATGGGTGAAAACGCCAGTTGGCGGTCCGTAAGTCGCGCCCCCCTTGGGCGCGGGATTCCAAAGGTGCCGCGCCGCACCTTTGGCGCCGAGGGGGTTCACAGGGGCAGCGGCGGAAGCGGCCCCTGTGAATCAAAGATCAAACAGAATGTTTGAAAGACAGAAAATGTCGCAAGACCTTCCGGGGTCCGGGGCCAAAGCCCCGGGGAGGGGGTAGCCGCAGGATCCCGCCACGGAAGTGGAACCCAACGGCGGAGCCGAAGGCGAGGGGGAGACCTCCCCCCTTCGGAGAAGAAACAGCCAGCGCAGCGACTATGCCAGCTCGACTTCCAATTCCGGATGCACGCGACCCCGCAACACGCTCTCGATGAAGCTCAGCGTTCCCGAGGTGGAACTGGGGCAGCTGCCGCATGCGCCTTCGTACTGGATGCGAACGATCTTGTCGACGATTTCGATCACGCGCAAGCCGCCGCCGTCGGAGGCCAATCCGGGCCTGACCGCTTCGTCGAAGGTGGAGTTGATCTTGGCGACCTTTTCCTCGTAGCTCTTCTCGAAGAAAGTGGGGTCGGTTTCGGCGCCTTCGAAGCTGGGAGTGGCGGGAGTAGCGCGGACAGTTTGTGTCGGCTCCAGGCCTTCGGTGGCTTCTTCCAGAACCTGGTTGATGCGCGGGATGAGCACCGACCAATCGCCGAACGGATCCTTGGTGACGGTGACGACGTTGGAGACGAAGAACACGGAGACGACTTCTTCGATCTCGAACAGCCGTTTGGCCACGGGGTCTTCGCAGAGAACGCGATCGCGGAAGGAGCGGGAGCCCGCTGCCACGATCTGTCCGTCGAGGACGAACTTGATGGCATCGGGATTGGGAGTCGGATCGTTTCTTGTGACCTTCATGTAGCGAAAATTACGAAGGTGCACAGCTCTTGGGAGGCCTCGGAACGAAAATAGGACCGATTTGGTACGCTATACCAAAATGCAGGCCGCGTCGGAGCGTCTCAAGGCGACCATGGAGCCGCGCAATTGAAAGGCCAAGGGGCCGCCAAACGCGGCCTTGGCGACCAAGCGGACCTGGGATCCCGGCGTGAACCCGATCTCCTGCAAGCGTGAGCGCAGCTCTGGATGTCCCTGAAGAGCGTGGATCACTGCCATGCCGTTCGTTTCGAGGGAAGCCAGGGTGCGCATGGTATTTCTCGCTTTCTGTATTGACTTGGAGACGAGATCTCAAACCTATCTAGAGAATAAGATCCAATAATTTTCACTTAAATGCAAGTGATTCTCAATCGCGAGTTTGTTTTTTTGGATGGGCGAGCGGGGGATGGCGAGAAGCCTTGACAACGGAGGTTTCATGCCATAAATTTTCCGCCTCGACTGGGGTATCGTCCAATGGCAGGACTTCGGTTTCTGGTTCCGACTATCGAGGTTCGAATCCTTGTACCCCAACTCACGAAACGGCTCGCCTAACGGCGGGCCGTTTTTGTTTTGGCGAAGCCCCGCCGTGGTTCGGACGGAACCCGATGGTGGGCCTCGTCTGTTTTTGTCCACCGAGCGTTCGCGCTCCAGGAATCGCCATTGGTGGAATAACAAAAGCTCCTGGATGGGATTGCCAGCCACCAGCGGGTACTCGCCCGTATTCTCATGCATACAGATGTGATCTCGCGCTGGCTCTTCCAAGGATCGACAGAAATCGACGATGAAGATGCCGACACCGGCCCGTTTCCGCGAACCGGTTGTTGAATACCACCCGACTGGAGGACCGTCATGGGAGCACCATCCGACACCGTTTGGAACAAATGGTTCTTGACCTGCACCGTTGTCGCGTTGAGCGCCGCGATGTCCTCGAGTGCCCAGAGCTGGTCGGCGGCCGGGGTCGTCAAGAGCACCGGGGGCGTGACACTTTCTGGCGTCACGGTCACGGTCAAGGATTCCGCCAAGTACTCGGCCACCACGAACTCCAGTGGCGCGTTCGTCATCCAATCCACCGTTGGAGTGTTGAGCCACGGGGCCGCTTCCGCATTTTCGCTGAAGGTGGCGGGAAGCGAAATGGTGTTCCGTGGGCCCATGGACGGGGCGTTGGGCGTGTCCATGGTGGATGTCGGTGGAAGGACTCTTTGGCGCGCGACGGTTACGCCCCGCGACGGAGTGGCGAGGTTGGCGGTGCCCACGGGGTTGCGCCACGGTGCGGCCTACATTCGGCTCCATCTGCCTGAAGGCGATTTCGTGCAGGCGGTGACCACCGGTCCCGAAGGGCTGAAGGTCGCCGAACACGTCGTGGCGATGCGTTCCTTGGCGACGACATTTCCTGTCCTGGTCTTCAAGATGACCGGCTACAACGACACGACCTACGCCATGACTTCCGCCAGCCAGACTGGAATTGCCGTGGCGATGTCACCCGTGGTGACGACGAGCTGCCCTTTCCCGACGACCTTCAAATGGAAGGACTACGGATCCGCGGTGGCATCGCCTGTGGGCAACGGTTGGGTGTCCATCAAGGACTTCACCAACGTCATGTACAACGGTCAGCACCTCGTCTACGCATCGACACACGATGCCTCGAAATACGGGTCGATGGGAATGACCCCGTTCACGAATTGGTCCGATGCGTCGAAGGCCACGCAGAACAAGATGAACGTCTCGGTGGTCGCGCCCGAACTCATGTATTTCACCCCGAAGAAACAGTGGATCCTGTCGTACCAGTGGGGATCGGCCAAGTTCAACTACATGACCTCTTCGGATCCGACCAAGGCCAACGGTTGGAGCGGCGGTGGATCGCTGTTGAACGAGGACATCACCAAGGCCGATGGAGCCGAATACGGTCCGATCGACCAAGTCCCCATTTGCGACGCCACCACCTGCTACCTGTTCTATGCGGGCGACAATGGGCACATCTACCGTGCGTCGATGCCCATCGGAAATTTCCCCGGTGTCTTCACAGGATCCAAGTCCATCTTGCAGGATACCAAGGCGAATCTGTTCGAGGCCGTGGAAGTCTACACGGTGAAGGGCACCGGCAAGTACCTCATGATCGTGGAGTGCATGGGAAGCGCGCGCTATTTCCGGGCCTTCAGCGCCACGAGCCTGGGCGGAACCTGGACACCGATCTCGAATGCGACGGGGGAGAACACGCCCTTTGCGGGCCGCAAGAACATCTCCAACCCGCCATCATGGACCAACGACATCAGCCATGGCGACCTGGTGCGCAGCGCCGACGAGACCCGCACCGTGGATCCGTGCAACTTGCAGCTGTTGTACCAGGGGTACGCGGCGTCGTTCACGGGAGCCTACGATCTCAAGCCCTACAAGTTGGGTGTGCTCACCTTCGAAGGAAAGTGACGGAAACCGACATAGACAGAATCTGACGCGACGACGGATCGATCGTCGGTCGCGATGAAACAAGGAACGGCTCCAGCAGCGATGCGGGCCGTTTTTCGTTCCTCGAGCCGGAATGGAATCCTTCAGCCCATCTTGGGTTTGGTGGCCAGCCGCGATCCTGCGCGGCGATCGCCGAGGAAGTTCCGCATTCCGATCGCGAAGCGGGGGACTACCGCGTGCCGCGATCGATCCTATTCCGTGACAGCTTTTGTCCGGGACCGGAGTCCGACGAATCGGCGGTTACCGCAACCGGATGTCGTCCAGGTCCAGGAAGGTTCCGCCCGATGGCGTTTGGAACTCGATCACCAGAACCCGCTTTCCGAACGCGCTCCAGGTCTTGAGGGAATCGGGCGTGTCGTCGTTGGGAACGAAACCGCTGGTCGCGATGCAGACGTCCTTCCAGCGCGTCGACGAGGGAAGTGTCGCCGACACGGTGGGACGCACGGTGCCGACGGAATCGCGTTGGAACTGGACTTTGAGCAGGGTGTCCGACCGGTACCCGAAGCAAAGCTCGCTACGTGCGCCGATGTCGATTTCCATGCCGGTGATTCCTGCGGCGACCCAGGAATAGGGTTCGGGGGCGACGAATCGCGAGTGGAACGCCCGTCCCGACCGCACCGAGTCGGGGCCGATGGCTTTCAGCATGGAGGTGGTGTCGCCGGGTACCGGGAGGGACATGGTCGACAGGCTTGCCCAGACATACCAAGGAGATACGCTTGGAGTGCTGCGATGGAGCAAGGGGAAATAGGAGATGGACTCGAAGTCGTCGATCCATAAAGGGGATCCGGTCGTGTCCCCGGCCACGATGATGTTTCCGGATCCGGTGTACCGCACATCGTGCGACTCCAGCCGGACGGACCCCATGTGGCGCAAAGGCTTGGAGTCGGCATCCAAAGCCAGGGAGTACGATCCGACAGGGATTTTTTCGAACGCGAAGGAGCCGTCGTTTTTCAGGGAGGCCGATCGCAACGAGGAATCGAGGAGGATGCGACCCGCGACGATCCCGGACCGGTCGGACCACTTCCCCTGGATTCGACGCAGAGTGTCCAGCGCGACGATTTGACGGTTTCCGTCGTGGACGGAGACCCTCTTGATCCATGCTCCCATGCTCCGGGAGCTGTCGTGGATTTCGAGGAAGCTGTAGGCGTCCTGCCCGAGGATGATGTTGCCCGACGCGTCTCCGCGCAAGGTGTCCACCCGACCTGGTTGACCCAGGAGGGGATCCCAGCTCCGCGCCGCATAGGCGACACAATTGGACAGAGGATTTCCATCCGGTCCGACGGCCAGGAGTTTTCCGCCTCCACCGTTGGTGGTCGTGGTGGTTTTCCCTGCGACAGTGTCGTTGCCACAGGCCGAAAACAGGCCGGGGAGGATGGCCAGGAACAAGGATTTCGATCCGGAAGGGCGTCGCATCACGTTCCTTCTTCCGGAAGCCGCGACAAGGGAAACAGCTGCACGTTCAAATGGTAGACACGATCCGACTTGGGAGCGCTTTCCACCAGTTTGGCCACGTTCTCCTGGAACTCGCGGACCATGATCTTCAGATCTCCGAGGGTTTCCGCATCGATGTTCATGGTCATCGTGGAAATGTCGCGTTGGGAGGGAGGCACCGCGTCCAGGGAACGGGTGGCGAGTTCCATGGTGGTCTTCTGGAAGTTCTTGACGGCCTCGTTGTTCCAGTTGTCGCCGGAATGCAGATGCTTGTCCAGGATCTCGTAGCCGGATTCCGTCCGCTTCGCCATGCCCAGCCGTTCCAGCAGGAAGACGGAACGCTTGGCTTCGTCGCCATCGACGGGAGGCGTCAATTCGGCTCCCAAGGCGTCGTAGTCGCCGTCGAAGGGATGGAAGTCGAGCAGCGAGCGCATCGCGGCATGGATCCAGCACGAGAAGTATTCGGACTGGTCGTCGCGTACCACGCTGTAACCCACGCCTCGCAGCCGCATGAGTTGGTCGTGGAAGAGCCGGGCTTGGACGTCGTTTCTGGTTTTGTTGAAGGAGACCAGATTCCGGAAATACTCCAGCGAATCTCCGGCAAGACCGAAGATTCCCGCCATGCGGTCGACCAG
>JBDKGS010000018.1:0-28612 GCA_039798065.1 Fibrobacterota bacterium
CGCGTTGCCATCGCCATCCGAGATCGCGCTCAAAACCGACGGTCCATCCGAGCTTTCGGGAACGCCCGAGCCTTTCGGGGCGGGCTTTGTGGCCTGGTACAAGGTGGATCTCGGATCGCACGCGCCCGGCCATGTCAAAGCCACATCTGGTCAAAATCTGTTGGGGGGAATAGGGGTCGGAAGCGGCTTGGACACGGCCTTCGCGCAGGACGGCGGACCTTGGTTCTCGTCCATCGCCAGCCGCTCGTGGATCGAGATGCGCTTCGAGCAAAACGGCAAGTACCAGGTGGAACTGACACCTTTTGTCCTCGACAAAAACCGTCCCATCCAGGTTCCCCTGGCCGGAGGCACGCCCCGCGTCTTCGAAACCAGCTTGAAGAGCGGTTCGGTGGGATTCCTTTCGGTGGTCACCGACGGCGGCAGACCCATCGTGGGAGCCGTGGTGGGCGCGCAGGACAAGAGCGACCGTTTCACTTTGCCCAATGCTTCGGTTCGTTCCAGCTTCCAGCCGACCTCCAACGGAAGCGTCTCGGCGACCTTGTCGACCGACGAACGGCGGGTGGCGGTGTGGAACGCGCTGCCCCCCACCGATGGCAGCACCGTTACCGCCACCCTGACCTTGGACGAACTGCCCATCGTCGATGGCGGAACCCTTGGCGAAAGCACGACCCGCTGGCCCATGGACAAGGCTTCCGCGCGCAAGATCCCCATGAACCGACGCGGTGCGGGGCGTCTGCGGATCCTGATCCCCGCCAGCGGCGCGGTGCTTGTCGAACGTGCCGACGGCAGCGTTCTGATGGAAGCCTCGATGACGGAATCCGTCGTGAAGGATTTCACCGTGGATGGCGGCTCGCTCTACCTGCTGGCCCCGCGCGAAGCGGTCGTCTTCGAGATCACCCAGTACGCCTTGTCGGGATCCGTCCGCGATACCTTGTTGACTCGCGCGAAGAATCCGGTCTGGACCGAAAAATTCCTGCGCGACGGCGTGCGCTACCTGCCGCTTGGCAACGACAAAAAACGGTATCTCCAATCCGGCGGAACCGTCCAGAGCGTCCATTGGATCGACGCCCGCGGGGCGATGCACGCCGACCTCCAAAACGGAGCCGGCGTGGGCCCCGGAGGCTTGCTGGAAATCGCGTACAAGGAGGGTTGGGCGAAGGTGAACCTTTGCGATGCCAACTCCGCCGCCGAAGTCATGGCATGCAAATGGGGCGATTCCCTGGTGGGATCCTGGACCAAGGAATTTTCGCAGACTTCCGAGCTTCCTTTGAACGGACGCAACGATTGGTTCTCGTTCGTGGTCGGTGACGATCCCAAGCAACTGCGGCTTTCCATCCCTCTGCCCGCCTCGGCCATCCTGTTGCGCGACGAAGTGGTGGTCGACCAGAAGGAGGCCTGGGACCATTTCCAGTGGGACCTCCCGCTGACCGCCGGCCGGTACAAGCTTGGCATCCGGTCGCTGGCGGGTTCGAGTTTGACAGGAATTGCCATGCCGGCCCTTTTCCGACCACTGGAGGTGTTCTCGGAAATGCGCCCCTACCGCACCACCATGACACCGGGCGAAAGCCGGTTGGTGGCCTTCGACGTGGCCAAGAAGGACAAGTTCGGCATCGGCCTGGCCATGACCAAGGAAACCGTGCAGGCCACTCTCCTCGATGCCAAGGGAGCCGTGATCGAGGAAGGCAAACAACAGTTCGTGAGCCTTGCTGCTGGTCGCTACTACCTGCGTCTGCAGGTGGCCCAGGCTTCTGAGGGCACCGATCTGACCATCCATCTTCTGGGACAGGAGCCGCCACCCAACCAGCCACCCGAAAAGCTGGTCAAGTGGATCATCGAAGACGGGACCGGCCCGCGCCCCAAGATCGAGGACACGGAAGAAGCCACGACAGATTCCGACACCCCGTCGTGGATGCGTCTGCTGCGCGGCGACGAAAACCAGGACCAGGAAATGTCCGAAGGCGACGGATCGTCCTACCAGGACGGCGAATCGTCCCAGGGATCCGATCCGGAATCGAACCAGGACCAGGAGACCGGGGAAAATGGCGAGATCCAGGAGCCGAACGCCGAAGAGGGCAACCAAGGTGAATGACCACATGACAAAAATCGGCCTCAACTTCCGTTTCACCGACCTTGGCCTGCGGGCCAAGGGTTCGGTCCACGCGCTCTCGCTGGGATTGGCGTTGTTCTGCGCTCCAAGCGCCGTACGGGCGGCCGCACAGCCCTACGGCTACAAGAGCGCCGACCTGAACCAGGTCCGCAACCAGGCTTCCGAGACCATGATCATGCCCGCCAGCTTCTTGCGGGAATTCGACCCCATCACCATCCTCTACGGCCGCGACATGCACCCGGCTGGTGCGGGGCCGCTCGACCAGCCCGATCAATTCCTGTCCATCCGCCCGGCGCCGCAGGGCGAATACCGCTGGCTGGATGCGCGCACGGTCGAATTCCGTCCAGCCGCCGCCTGGAAGCCCATGCAGGTGTACACGGTGAAGGCCGGGAACGAGACCCGCAAGCTCACCGCTCTGTTGGCCCCTCCCACCGGGGTTTCGCCGTCGCCAGGCAGCAAGGATCTGGCCCCGTTCTCGCGGGTGCAGCTGGAATTCGCCCAGCCTGTCGATCCCGAAATCCTTGCCAAGCTCGTGACCTTCGAGACCGTACCGTTGCCAGGCATCGAGACAAAAAACGTCAAGGTCTACGGCGCCTCCGATTTCGTCGTGAAGGCTTCGGAGCGATCGACGAATGGCTCGGCCTCGTACGCCTTCGTGTTCAAGCGCCCGTTCCCGACCGGCATGCGGGTGCGCACCGTGGTGCGGCTGGCCGCCGACGCGATCGGTTCCGACGCCAAGCGTGTCTATTTGGCCGATACGCGCAAGGAGTTCTCCCTGGAACGCGCAGGCTCCTACGACTACCAGTTCACGCTCAACCCGAGCGGCAGCTCGTACAACCGCGACCAGGCCATCCGCATGGGGCACGACGGCTCGCTGATCTTCGATTTTTCCGCCACCCCATCTGGTCTCACGCTGAGCCAGGTCAAAAGCCTGTTGAACTTCTCCCCCGCTCCAAAGCGCATGGACTGGTCGCTTTCCGGCAACCGTCTTACCGTGCGCCTTGCGGTGGAACAGGAGCGCGTGTACAACGTGGTGGTCTCTCCCACCAACATCAAGGACGCCGACGGCCGCAAGCTCCAACTGGACAATTCCTGCAGCTTCTATTTCTTCCAGCCGCTGGAGCGGCAGGTCGCGCGCTGGGGGCTTGGGAAAGGTTTGGTGGAACGTTTCGGTCCCCAGCATTTCCCGCTGCTGGTGAGCGGATTCAAATCGCTGGACCTGCGCGCCTACAAGATCGATCCATTCCACAAGGCCTTCTGGCCGTTCCCCAACGGTGGCGTGCGGGTCAACGAGACCGCGTCGCCTCCAGGCCCCGGCGAAGAACCGGTTTCGCAGGATTCGATCACCGCGCCGCTCAACACGACGGAAATCGTCAAGCATATCCGGATGTTGGGCGCGCCTCCGTATTCGCAGGTGGTCGATCTTGAAAAAGACGGCGTGACGCGTTTCCAGAACCTGGACCTCAAGGCCATGTTCGCCAAGATTTCCGGCAAGGACCAGCCTGGCACCTATCTGGTCGGATTCCGTCCACTCGACGGCTCCACCGATCGATCCTTCGTGCGCATCCAGGTGACCGACCTGTCCCTGAGCTCGGTGGAATCGAAGAAGGAAATCCTGTTCACGGTCACCTCGATCTCCTCCGGAAAGCCCGTCTACGACGCCGAGGTGAGCATCGAAGGGCTTTCCAAGAAAGGCTTCGCGCTGCTCGCCAAAGGCCGCACCAATGCCGACGGCATGTTCGTGCTGGCGCAGACCGACGCCAACTTCGCGAGCTTCGTGGGGGCATCGGTCAAACGCGTGAGCGTGCGGTACAGCAACGATGTTCTGGTGCTCGATGGCCGCGCCTCGGAGGCACCCCCCGAATTTTCCAACAACCACTGGTACGGCGACCGCTCGAGCTGGTTGGAATGGCTGTCCCGCCAACCCTACGATTTCTCCAAGGACCAGGTCTCGGCAGGATTTGTCTTCACCGAACGCCCCATCTACCGGCCCAACGAAACCATCTACTTCAAGGCGATTGTCCGGACCCTTTTCCAAGGCGCCATCCGCGAGGCTTCGTCCGAAGGCAAGTTCAACATCCATATCCAAAGCCCCTCCGGAGTCGGGTACGATTTTCCGGTCGGGCTTTCCGCGAGCAACACCTACGACGACAGCCTGTGCGAGAAAGACCTCCCCACCGGCGAATACGACGTCTCGGTGCAGCGGGTCCACCCGAAGTCGGGTAAGACAATTCTCGCCTCCACCTCGTTCAAGGTGGAAGCCTACCGGCTGCCCAAGTTCGAGGTCAAGCTGCAGGTCCCCGACAAGGCGCGCAACGACAGATCCCAACCCGTCAAGCTCAACGCCTCGTACTACGCGGGCGGTAAGGTGTCGGGACAGAAAGTGGCATGGAAGGTGGTGTCGTACCCCTATTCGTACGCGCCCAAAGGTCTGCAGGGGTACATCCTGTCCACCGATGGCCGCTACGGGGCCGTCACCGAAGAACGCCAGGAAGGCGTGGTGGAAAGCGCCGACCTCACCGACGAAAACGGCCAATCGGTCTTGAACGTGAATCCCCAAAGCGCCACCAACGGCAATCCCAGGCGCTACGTCTGCGAGGCCACCGTCACCGATGTCGACGATCAGACAGTCTCCAACCGCGCCTCGTTCGTGGCGCTTCCTCCGTTCGTGCTGGGCCTGAAGACCAACCGACACGTGACCGGATCTTCCACCATCAAGGTGGATGTGGCCGCCCTCTCGTTCGACGGCGGTTTCGAGGTCGGACAAAAGGTGTCTGTGTCGCTCAAGAAGATGTCGTGGATCTCGTATCTGCAGGAAACCGACTTCGCGCGCGGCAAACCCAAGTACCGCACCCAGGAGAGCATGGAGCTCGTCTCGGAAAAGACGGTGACCACCGCCAAGGGCCCCACCAGCCTGTCGTTCGAAAACCGCGATCCCGGCGTGTACGTGGTGGAGCTGAGCGCGCGCGATCGCCTGGGGCGGCTGCAGAGCGTGAAGGCCGATCTTTTCCTGGCCGGCGACAAACCCGTGACCTGGAAAAAGAGCGAGCAGATGCTCTTCGAGACAGTTCCTGACAAGGACAGTTACCAGCCCGGCCAGGTCGCCAAGATCCTGCTCAAGAGTCCCTATCAAAGGGCGATGGCTCTGGCGGTGGTCGAGCGTCCATCGGGTGTTCCCGAATACCATTGGGTGGAGGTCGCCAACGGCCAGGCCGAATTCGCTTTGCCCATCCTTCCCGAAATGGCCCCCAAAATTCCGGTGAGCTTCCTGCTCATGCGAGCGCGTATCAGCGACGAAAAACGCACCCCCGATGGCTCCACCGTCGACGCCGGTCGTCCGCAAACGGTGGCCAACACCACCTGGATCACGGTGGACCAGATCGAGAACCAGCTCAAGGTCGCGCTGGAACACGCCGCCTCGGTGCGGCCAGGTACGACAATTCCCGTCACAATCGATCTCAAGGACGCCAAGGGCCAAGCCCGTTCCGGCGAAGTCGCGCTGTGGCTGGTCGACGAAGCGGTGTTGTCGCTGGCCAAGGAGAAACCGCTCGATCCGTTGGCCGCCTTCACGGCCAAGGTGCTGTCGCACCTGTCCATCCGCGACGTGCGCAACATGCTGATCGGCGATCTGCGGGTTTCGGAAAACCCCGGCGGCGACGGCTCTGAAGGCGGAATGGACGGATTCTTCGGGAAGATGACCGTCCGCAAGAACTTCAAGTCGGTGCCCTACTGGAACCCCTCCATCCAGGTGGGCGCTTCGGGCAAGGCCACCGTGAACGTGCCGATTTCCGACGACCTGACAAATTTTGCCGTTCGCGCGGTGGCGGTTTCCGGCATGGACAGGTTCGGGACGGGCACGTCGCAGATCCGCGTGCGCCTGCCCGTTCTTGTGCAGCCCGCGTTGCCGCGTTTCGTGCGGTTGGGCGACAAGTTCAAGGCCGGAGGCGTGGCCCGCGTGGTGGAAGGTCCGGGAGGCGCCGCCACCTGGTCGATCAAGGCCGATGGACTGAAATTGTCCGAGGGGACCACCGGGACCGTCGCGCTGGACGCGACCAAGCCCTCGCCTCTCAAGACGGAATTTGTCGTGATGGAGCCCGGTTTCGACGCCAACGGGAACCTGCGCTACGATTCGGTCGCCGTGAAGATGGGCGTCGAACGAACCTCCGACCGCGCTGCCGACGCGTTCTCGGTCAAACTTCCGGTGAAGATGGATCGCCCGTACATGGACGAACGTTCGGTGGTGGAGCTGCGCGCCGAAAAGCCTCTGTCGATTCCCGCCATCGCCCATCCGGCCCGGCCTGGAACCGTCTCGCGACAGATTTTGTTGAGCAACCAGATGGGGATCCTCAAGGCGATCTCGGCCATGGCCTCGCTGGTGCAATACCCTTACGGATGCTCCGAACAGCTCATCAGCCGCGCCTACCCGGCCATGCTCTACCGCGGGCTGTGGGCCAAGTACGGCCTGGAAGCGCCCGCGCCCAACATCGGTAAGATCGTGGCCACCACGATCGACCAGTTGGCCCGCGCCCAAGGCTCCGACGGACTGATCGCCTACTGGCCCGGCTCCAACGGCTACGTGCACCTGACCGCCTACGCGGTGGAATTCCTCACCGAAGTCAAGCGCGCCAACGAAACCGCCAAGGCAGGGTACGCCTTCGACGATGGACTGTACCGCAAGTCGCTCGAAGCGCTCAAACGTGCGTTGCGCAGCGACTATTCGCGGTTCGTGAGCGGCGAGGTCTACTACGAACGCACCTCGGCGCTGTTGGCTTTGGCCAAGGCAGGCGAGCTGGATGTGGGTTATGCCCGCGAGCTGGCCATGCAGACCACCACGCTGGACGTCCAAGCCCAGGCGAAGGTCTACGAGGCTCTGCAAAAGAACAGCGGCGCCCTCAAGTTGGAGATCGCCTCGCTGTCCGACAAATTGTGGGGACAGACCGTCTTCAAGACGGAATCCGGTCGCGAGGTGTTCGGGGGTCTGCAGCAACGCTCGTTCCGGATCGGCGAGCGCGTCCACACCAACGAGATCACCGCCCTGGCGTCGATGGTCGGCGCCTTTGCCTCCGCACCCAACCGCTCGCCCAAACTGCCCATGCTCGTCGACGAGCTCGTGAACCTGGCCGACCAGGAAGACTGGGGTTCCACCCAGGCCAACAGCGCTTCGCTCCTGGCTTTGCGCAACTACCTGACGGATCCTGTCCCCAGCGATCTTGTTACCACCACACTGTCGCTGGGTGCGGGCAACGAAAAGGTGAACTACGATGGCCGCTCGGGCGCCGTTTCGCGCACGTGGTCCGATGCCGCCAAGGCCGATGTCCGCGTGGATAAGAACGGAAAGACCCCGCTGTTCGCGCGCTACACGGAACGCTATCTCCCGCAAGCGCCCGGCAGTCAGGCCGATGCAGAACAGAAGGGGTTCGTGGTCAAGCGCGAACTGGTGTTCATCGATCGCGCCAAAGGCGATCGCCGGGTCCCTCTCGACAAGTCGGGCACCGAACAGGTTCTGCAGGTGGGCGACATCGTCGAGGAACACATCCGCATCGAGAACCCCAAGAACCGGGCTTTCGTGGCCGTGTCGGCGCCCTTCGCCGCCGGGTTGGAGTACATGAACCCGCGCCTGGAGACATCGGGAAGCGACGCCGCCCCCACCGGCAAGACGACAAATTCCGGCACCTACCAATCCTTCCAGGACGACAAGATCGACTTCTTCTTCGAGAACCTCCCGGCCGGCACCTACGACTTCTATTTCCGATTGCGCGCCACGGTGGAAGGCGAGTTCAGCCATCCATCGGCACGCGCCGAGATGATGTACGAGATGGGGACCTACGGCACCAGCCCGGGTGCGAAAATCGTGGTGCAGCCCGTACGATAAACCACCCCGCAGCGATGCTGCGGGGTATATCTTTAGCCAGTGATTTCGGGTCTACGAAGCAAGCTTCCAGGAATCAGACCCGAAGAGATTGATCCACAAAATGACGATTTTTGTCTCTGCAGGGCGGTTCCTGGGAACCGCCTACGGTCGTGCTCGACGATGGATCCGGGGCGGCGATCTTTGGGTTCGCGGTAAAGGATGGACCCGCAAGGGTGTCGCCAAGGCCGCAGGCCTGGCGGCTCTCGCCTTGTTCCTGATCCCATTGCTGCACGGTCTGTTCGACATCCGCATGGTCCACAAGCAACCTTCCATGCACTTGCTCGACCGGTCGTACGGATTCATCGCGGCCATCGAAAACGACGAGCGCGAATTCGGACACTGGAAGATGCCCGACACGCTCCCTCAGTTGTTGATCATGACAACTCTTGCCGCCGAAGACCGGAGATTCGCGGACCATTCGGGAGTCGACTTGCGCGCGGTGGGCGGTGCACTGGTGAACAACTACGTCCATGGGCGCTCCCAACGCGGCGCTTCCACCTTGGCCATGCAGGTGGCGCGCTTGCAGCACGGCGGAACCAGCGGGTGGTACTGGAAGCTCCACGACGCCGTGGTCGCCACCGGAATCACCATCATTTTTGGGCGCGACCAGGTGTTGGCCCAATACTTCCGCATCGCCCCGTACGGCAACCGGATCGCGGGGGCTGCCTGCGCCTCGCGCCGCTACTTCCACAAGCCGGTCCAGGACCTGAGCCTGGCCGAATGCGCGCTTCTGGCCTCGCTCCCCAAAGCACCGTCGCGCTTCAACCTTTTCTCCCCCACTGGCATGGAACTGGCCAAGCGCCGCGCCGCGATGGTGCTCGAGCGTTGCGTGAGCTACGGCTGGGTGCCAAAATCCGTCGTCGATGGCGCTCTCTCGGAACTTTCGACACTTTCCGTCCCCCAACTGGAACACCGCGAAGAAAGCTCCTTCCATTTTCTGTCCCAGTGCGCCAAGAAGCTGGGCGCATCCCCCACCGGCGAGATCCGCACCACCCTCGATCGCGCCGTCCAAGACACCATCTTTGACATTTTCCGTCGCAACACCCCCTACTTGCACGGGTGGGAGGCGAACAACTCCGCCGCGATCGTTCTGGATGCCAAGACCGGCGAGGTCCTTGGGTATCTGGGGTCGGTCGATTACGCCAACCACAACGGCGGGGCCATCGACTGCGCCAATCTGCCGCGCTCCACAGGAAGTCTTCTCAAACCCTTCATCTACGGCCTTGGAATGGAATGGCAGGGCTACACTGCCGCCAACATTCTCACCGATCTGGACTTCGATTTCGGTTCCGGAGGCAACTCCTTCGTCCCCGAGAACAGCGACCGAAAATACCAGGGACCCGTCCTCTACAAGAACGCCTTGGCCAACTCGCGAAACATCCCCGCAGTGCAGGTGCTGAAGTCGGTGGGGGTCGAACTGTTCTACCGCCACTGCATCGCTTTGGGTTTGGCCAACGACGACGGCAAGGCCGAATACTACGGTCTGGGGCTTTCCATCGGCGGACTCTACAGCTCGCTGCAACAGATCGCAGGCGCCTACCTGACCCTCGCCAACGAAGGGGTCAGGAAGGATCTGGTCTGGGAGATGTCCGCTTCGAACCACGCCTCCAGCGACGACGCAACAAATTCCGTCGCAACTCCCGTGCAAGCCATCCCTTCCGACATCGCCATGCAGATCCGACGATTTCTGTCCGACCCCGTGGCGCGCCTGCCCACTTTCCCCCGCGGCGGGAATCTGGAATACCCGTTCGCCGTGGCCGCCAAGACCGGCACTTCGGAAGGGTTCCGCGACTCCTGGTGCGTGGCGTTCAGCGGCCGCTATCTGGTGGCGGCGTGGGTGGGAAATGTGGATTTCACCCCCACCAAGAACCTGACCGGCTACACAGGGGCGGCCTCGCTGGTCAAGCAGGTGATGTACTCCCTGCACCCCGACCTCACCGACGGGCAAAGCGACGTCGAATTTCCGCCGCCGCCCGGATTCGTTCCGGTCCCCATCTGCAAGCTCACCGGCAAACGCGCCGACCGCTTGACACCTTTTGTCACCACCGAATATTTCCGCCCCGGCACCGAGCCGGTGGAAATCAGCGACGTCAACCAGTTGCTGCCCATCGACAAGTCCAATGGGCTGCTGGCGTTGCCCCCGTGCCCGGTGGCGGTGGAATACCGTCGTTTCACGGTGCTCGATCCGCAGTACGCCGACTGGGCCAAGGCCCAAGGGCTGGAGGTGCCGCCCGAGCGACTGAGCCCCGCCTGCGGCGAATCATCCACCGTCGACGCCTACGCCGTCGCCATCACCTCGCCGCGCAACGGATCGCGATTCTTCCTGGATCCCGAAATGCCGCCCGACCGCAGCACGTTGGCGCTGCACGTCAAAATCTTTCCACCGCCAGCTTCCGTCCTGTGGATGGTGAACGACCAGGAATACAAGGTTGTGCCTCACCCTTTCACGATCCAGCTTCCCATGACTCCCGGGGCGTACACGGTGCAAGCGGTGGTGCCCGGCACCGAATTCAAGAGCCAAGCCGTGAAGTTCGAAGTGTTCTGACCAACGCGATTGACGACAAAATCCGCTCAGCTCGCCTTGCGCGAATAGGCCACCTTGGGATAGATCCAAAAAAGGAGCAGAAGGCACGGTCCCGCCATCGCCAGGAACACGTCCATCCCGTCGCGTCCTTCTGGCGCCAATTTCTGACACACGGAGACCACCAATACCAGCCCCCAGATCAGCGCGACGGGAACGAAATAGATCTTGCCCCCGATGGCGAACTGGAGGATTCCCGATACGCAAAGCCCCACGACAAGAAATGTCCCATTCCCGATTTCCGGCGAGGCGCCGAACTTGACGACCAGCCATTTCGAGAGCACGGCGAACAGCAGAGAAACAATCGCGTTCAATGCGCCAACGGGCGTGAAGATGACCGGCATTTCAGTTTTCCTTCTTCGCGTCGATGGATGGGATCAACGCCAGTGCGGTTTCGAGTGCGATCACCTTGCCGAGCGCGCCGACTGTAGCGATCCACTTGCGTGGATTCTGTTTCCAACTGGCTTCGAGCCTCGGGTCGTACCCCACCACGGCTCCTCGCAAGTGCGGCTCGATCTCCACCAAAAACAGATCACGAACTTCGTCGCTCACGAACGACGAGGTTTCGATCTTCGAATCGTCGTCGGAAACGAAGACCAACAGGTTCTTCTTCTCGGTCGTCTTGGGATACACCCAACGGATGCGATCCAAGCGATCCATCTTGATTTCGCCATGCAATCCGGCCACCAGAAGATTCCCCGCGACAAACGGCGGCGCCGGAACCGATGGACTGAACACCAGGTCCTGATGCGCAGCCTCCAACAACCGTTGCAATTCCTGTCCTTCGGCCAACATCTTGAAACTTGGGTGGCGCGTGGGGTCGGCCACTCGCAATCCTTGGCGAACAAGCCCCATTATCGCCATCAACACGACACAAGCTGTCGAAAACATCGTCGCAGGCCAGACCGGCCACACACTTTGGGCGGCCTGATGGGAAACGAAGATCGTCAGTTCGATCTGATCCTTGAGCAGGAAGCCAAAAAATGTCAGCAATGGCAGGTGCATCAGGAGCATCCTGCGCAAGGCACGGTTCCTGAAATACTTGAGCAACGGATTGTCGCTCGACGACAACGGGGCGTCGTCGCTCTTGGCGCGCAACAAAGCAGATGACTCCGACGGAGATGTGGACATGGCTGGCGGTTTCTTTGGTGCGGGTAAAGGAGCGATTCTCCAGTCACGGCAGCGAATGCCGGATCATGAAGGTCTGCGCCAAATAGTAGAACGACGAATGACTCCACCAACCAACTCCCTCAGCAATGATGATGTGCTGTACGCCAACAGTTCACTGACGATTTTGGGGCGCCTCCCCAGCTACGCCGGGGCCGCCATCCTCCAGGCTTCCCCTCAAACGGGTCGGTGCGCGGATCGCGCACGCCTTTCAGGCCCTTCCGGCATGGCTGGCGCAATGACCTCGAGCGCAACCGCCTTGTTTTCTACCTTCACCTGTCTATGAAGAAGCTTGTAGTCCTTGATTTCGGCGGCCAATACGCGCACCTGATCGCCACGCGCATCCGCCACATGGGCGTCTATTCCGAAATCCATTTTCCGTCCTCCGATCCTTCCGCAATTTCGGACTTGGGCGGCGTGATCTTCTCGGGCGGTCCTTCCTCGGTGTACGCCGACGATCGTCCCGAGTTCAACACCAAGTGGTTGGACGTGCCAGTTCCTGTCCTGGGCCTGTGCTACGGCCACCAGACCATCGCCCAGGAATCGGGCGGCTCGGTCAAGCGCGGCCTCACCCACGAGTTCGGCGCAGCAGATCTTGACCACGACGGCAAGTCGCCGCTCTTCAAGGACATCCCCTCGCCCACCCGCGTGTGGATGAGCCACGGCGACGAAGTCGAAACCCTCCCGGCAGGCTTTTCCGTGATGGGCACCACCCGCGACTGCCGCAACGCCGCGGTGCAGAACCTGGACAAAAAACGGTTCGGCGTGCAGTTCCATCCGGAAGTGACACATTCTGTCGATGGCGAGAAGATGTTCTCGAACTTCCTCGACATCTGCGGATTCGCCCGCGATTGGAACATGGGCGACTACGCCGAACAGCTGATGGAAAAGGTCCGCAAGCAGGCGGCTGGTCAGAAAGTGTTCCTGCTGGTTTCCGGCGGCGTGGATAGCACCGTGGCTTTCGAGCTGCTGAACAAGGCGTTGGGTCCCGATCGCGTGCTGGGATTGCACATCGACAACGGTTTGATGCGCGCCAGCGAAAGCGCCGGCGTCATGGACTTCATGAAGGAGCAGGGCTTCGACAACCTGCGCATCGCCGATGCTTCGGAACTGTTCCTCTCGCGTTTGAAAGGCGTGTGGGAACCCGAGAAGAAGCGCAAGATCATTGGCGACACGTTCCTGGACGTGCAGGCCGAAGAGACCGCTCGTCTGGGCCTGAACCCCGACGAATGGCTGTTGGCGCAGGGCACCATCTACCCCGACACCATCGAGTCAGGCGGCACGGCGCATTCGGCCACCATCAAGACGCACCACAACCGGGTCCCGGCAATCCTGAAGATGATCGAAGCCGGTCGCATCATCGAGCCGCTGGCCGAGCTGTACAAGGACGAAGTTCGTGCGCTGGGTGAGAAGCTCGGCATTCCACACGATCTGGTCTGGCGCCATCCTTTCCCGGGCCCCGGCCTTGGCGTGCGCCTGCTCTGCCAGACCGCACCGTTCCCGTCCGTTTCCGACGCCGATTTGGCCGAGGCAAAATCTGTCGCCCAGAAGCACTCCTTCGCGGTCTCGGCCTTGCCGGTGCGTTCGGTGGGTGTGCAAGGCGACGGTCGCACCTACGCGCAGCCTGCCGTGCTGCAAGGCCCCGGCTCGTGGAAGGCTTTGGAAGCCGCCGCAACCGAGCTGACAAATCGTGTCAGAGCCTTCAACCGCGTAGTCTACCAGCTGGGCGGTGGACTGGAGTTCGAGGCCCACGAGGCCTGGACCAGCCGCGACCGTTTGGAACTTCTGCGCAAGCTCGACGATGCCGTCACGAACTGGCTGCGCGAGAACAACCACTACCAGGCCGTTTGGCAGATGCCCGTGGTGCTCTTGCCCGTCCATTGCGGGGGCAAGGAAGTCGTGGTACTGCGGCCCGTCATAAGCCGCGAGGCCATGACCGCCAGTTTCTGGGAAGCGCCCATGCAGCAGCTTCCGGGACTGACACAAACCTTGTTGTCGTTGGGTGCAGGGGCCGTGCTGTGGGACATCACCCACAAGCCGCCCGGGACGATCGAATGGGAGTGACCTGTTGGGCATGATTGAAATCGCCAAGCGCGAGCGCGAGAAAGTCATTCTCGTGGGCATGAGCACGCGCGAACAGGACCCGGTCACCACCCGCGCCCACTTGGCGGAACTGGCTCGCTTGGCCGACTCCGCAGGTGCCGTGGTGGTTGGCGAGCTCGTCCAGAACCGGCCCACGTTCGATCCCTCCACGCTGTTGGGCGGCGGCAAGGTCAAGGAGCTCGCCGAGATGATCGTGGCCCTTGGTTGCGACAAGGTGATCTTCGACGACGACCTCGCGCCATCGCAAGCCAAGCGCTTGGAAGAAGCCACCCAGGCCATGATCCTCGATCGGTCGGGCTTGATCCTGGACATCTTCGCACGCCAGGCCCGCACCCGCGAATCGCGTTTGCAGGTGGAAATCGCGCAGCTCGAATACCTGATTCCACGCCTGTCCAAGATGTGGGCGCACTTGGAACGCCAAGGCGGCGGTATTGGTAGCCTTGGCCCCGGCGAAACCCAGCTGGAAACCGACCGTCGCTTGGCCCGCACGCGCCTGGCCAAGCTCAAGCGTGAGCTCGATTCGGTGGAAACTTCGCGCGGCGAAGGCAACAAGCGTCGCAAACGCGAGGCATTTTCCGTTGCCCTGGCCGGTTACACCAACGCAGGCAAGAGCACGCTTCTGAACGCCCTCACGGGCGCCAAGGTGCTGGCGCAAGATCGATTGTTCTCCACGCTCGACGCCACCACCCGCAAGGTTTGGCTGGGCCACGACGCTCCCGAGACGACGATTTCCGACACGGTCGGATTCATCCGCAAGCTCCCCCACCACCTGGTGGCCAGCTTCCGCAGCACCCTCGCGGTGGTCGCCGATGCCGACCTTGTTTTGCATCTGGTCGACGCGTCCGACATGTTCCGCGAAGACGAGATGCGCGTGGCGCACGACCTTCTGGAAGAACTTTGCGGACAGGATCTGCCGCGCCTGGTGGTCTTCAACAAGATCGACCGGTTGGACGCGATGGATCGCCAGAAATTGTCGCACGACTTCCCGCATGCCGTCCAGGTTTCGGCCATGGAGAAGGAAGGCTTCGATCGGCTTCGCGAGACCATGCGCGAGCGCGCCCAGATCTGGCGCGATTCACGCCGATCCAAGGCCGACATGGAGCTGGAAAAGGCATTGGAAGAGCTCGAACTGCTGGAGCAATCGGCGCAGCCGTAACCCCGGATGGAGCGCACAAACGAAGGTCGCGCTCCACTCGCGTGATCGATCGATTCTCGCCCCGGTGCAACAGCTCCGCTGGGGCGATTCGGTCTCAGGGGACCATCACCGGTACGGCTGGTTGATTGTCCATGCGCACGAAATGCAGGCCACGCTCCAGGTCCAGCGGGATCGAACGGCTGGCGTTGACAGAAATCGTCTTCTTCACTTGACCCTTGGCGTCCACGACCTGCAAGGTGCCGGGTCCCACAGCCGATCCGAATTTGAGCATCGCGCGACCATCGGGACCGCGCAGGCAGATGCATCGATTTTCGGATCGAGTCAGGACCGAAGTCTGGTTGAGCGAGCGGAACTTGTTGCGCAGCCATTTGCCGCCCTCGGTGAGGTCGGATTCGGCCCATCCCCCATCCACCGACACGTTGTGTTTGGCGCTGCCGTCGCCGTTCCAGGTCACGGCTTTCAATGAAGCCGAGCTTTCCGCCGCGTCAGAAATTGACCACGCGCAATTGGAGAGTTTGTTGGCCTCCATCCAACCCCAGAACTCCTCGATCCAGCTCATGTTGAGCGTCCCGTTTCCGCTAGCGGGCGACAAACCCCATTCGCTCACGAACAACGGCAATCCCGCGGCGATGGCGCTATCCGCGCGCTTCATGTAGTGGGTGTGGTGCCATTCCTCGGAGGCGTACATGTGGAAGGCATACGCCACGTTCTTGTAGGTCGTGATGGGATCCTTGGACGGCGGGATCAGTTCGGTATCCCACTTGCCAGTCCCCACGATCACCAGGTTGTCGGAATTTGTCCGGATCGCGGCCAACAGGTCGGTTGCGTAGGTCTTCAGGCTGCTCCACGGGACATCGAGCGGTTCATTGAAGATTTCGAAGATCACGTTGGGAGACTTGCCGTAGGTCTTGCTCATCTCGGTGAAGAACTCGACGGCCTTGGCCTTGTGGTCCAGAGCGTTGTGGTCGTGCCAGTCGATGATCACGTACACACCTTTGGCGATCGCCTGATCGACCACCGCCTTCACGCGTGCCTTGTTCCCGGTCGGGTCGGACAGGTAGCCTTTCTCCGCAGTGCTCCAATCGCCCTCCACGGCCATGGCGGCACGCAGGATGGACACGTTCCAGTCGGAAGCCATCCAATCGACGACCTTGGCGTTGTAGAAGTCCTTGCCCACCTTGGCCTGGCTCCAGTAGAAGCTCATGCCGCGCAACTGCGGGGGCAAGCCGTTCTTGTCGACCACCTTGCCACCGGAAACGGTCAGGGCTCCGTGACGGTCGATTGGAGCCGCCAAAGCAACGGAAGCCCCGATGGAGCATGCCAAAATTGTCGTGAGTAGGGTTCGTACGGAAAGCATGATCCCTACGATACAGCCAATCCCACCCGATCGCCCACAAATTCGATTCGCGTGGCCGCCACAGAGAACGCGCCTTGCGGGCGCCAAGCCAGCCAAGCCACGAACGCGATCAGCCCCCCAGGGCCTTCAACTGGGCCTTGAGTTCGGTGAGACGCTTGTAGCGGTCGTACGCGGTTTGCGCCACCGACGGGATCGTCTCCCAATTGACGGGCAATTCTTCCGACAGATCGTGCAAATCCATTTTCGCATTGAGCGCTTGGGTCGACAATTTCTTGATCTCGGCCTGGAGGGTTTCGAGGTCGCTCATGGTACAATCCTTTTCCTCGGGTCTGATCTCCCGAAGCCTGCTTCGTGTCATCAGACCCGAGATTGCTGACCAGAAAATACCCCGCAGCGTCGCTGCGGGGTGGTTAATTGTCCGCGCTTCTATGCAGGAAATCTATTCGATTCTCACTGTTGGGACGCGGGCTTATTTTGGAGACACCCATGCCTGCAAACCTTACCAAATCGTTTTTCACAACTCTCCTTGCGGTCCATGGATTCGCCCACGCCGCGACGGATTCCGTCAACTCCGAATCCGACCCTCTCGAGTCCGACCAAGCCCCGTTCGAAAACGTGGTGGATCCGCAATCGAACTCCCCTCGTTGGGCGCTCGCCTTGTCGGTTGGGCGTGGCTGGTCATCCCGCGACACCTTTTCCACCAGTCAGACGGCGGTGGTATCGCGCTCCTTCTCGAACGATGCGCTGGCGCTTGTTCCGCGCGTTGGCGTCTGGCGAGAATCCGACCAGCCCGACCAAGCCACGTACAGCTCGGCCTCGGCCGGCGGCAATGCTTCCTGGGCGCCCACCGATGAACAAGAATTGTCCCTCGATGGCGTGTGGACCACCCAAGAAGGCCCCGATTCATGGGAAGTCACCGCGGATTGGTCCTACGATCGCGATTTGATGGATTGGCTCGGTGGACAGGCAGGTGTTTGGACTGGCTGGTCCAAAGACCAGCGCGGCACCTTAGGGGCATCGCTGGATGCATCCCTTACGGCAGGCGCATTCGCGCTTTCCGCGGGCGGCACCTACACCCGTCGTTTCGAGAGTTACTACAACGTCTACGGCGACGACAAATCGTCCTACATCAATGCTTATGGCTGGTCGAGCAGCGCCTTTTTCACCCGCGGCAAGTGGAGCACGGGCCCATCGTGGAGCGGCGAAACCTGGACGGCCAACACGTCGGGAATTCCTCCGGCCTTGAAAGGCAGCAAAGGAACCTTGGCGACCAAGTTGGCGCAAAAAGCGGCTAAAGTTCCTGCCAGTGGCGTTGTGATCAATCAATCGCTGGGCTGGAGCACGACATGGAAAGTGTTCCCGGGAATGCGCCTGATCTTTGGATTGGTGCAGAATTTCGGATCGAGCAAGACCACCACCAACGCGAAAAACTCCAATGTCCAAGCCGCCATCTCGCGCCAAGGACAAGATCCGACAAACGCCGACGATTCCTTCGGTGCAAGCCTCGGTTATCGCTTCAGCTGGTGATGGCAACCCCGGTCGACTTTGGCGCACTCCACGAGTTTGCTGACAAGCGATCTTTGAGCACCTGCATTAGCTACCTTGGCACCCCATCATGACCGCCACTTTGCTTCAGTCCGAACTGCCAGGAATCACCCTTCGCGCCCGCGGCAAAGTCCGCGACATCTGGGATCTTGGCGATCAGCTGTTGCTGGTGGCCACCGACCGCATCTCGGCGTTCGACGCGGTCTCCCCGACTCCAATTCCCGGCAAAGGCATCCTGCTCACGCAAATGAGCTTGTTCTGGTTCGAGTTGCTGGGTTTTCCGCACCATCTGGTGGCCAGCACCGTCGACAGATACCCCGACATCCTCAAGCCTTTCGCCAGCCAGTTGGAAGGCCGCTCCATGCTGGTCCGCAAGGCCAAGCGCTTCGATGTGGAATGCGTGGCGCGCGGCTACCTGGTAGGATCGGGACTCAAGGACTACCTCAAGACAGGTTCTGTCTGTGGACACGAATTGCCCAGCGGATTGGTCGACGGCTCCAAGCTGCCTAAGCCCATCTTCACCCCGGCGGCAAAAAACGACATCGGCCACGACGAGAACGTCGATCGCGAAACCGCCGGCAAGATCTGCGGCCCGCAGGTGATCGAATACCTGGAAGAAGCCACCCTGGCCTTGTACGCCAAGGCCGCCGCGCACGCCGAATCGGTGGGCATCATCCTGGCCGACACCAAATTCGAATTCGGAATCATCGACGGACGCATCTCGCTCATCGACGAGGTCCTGACACCCGACAGTTCCCGGTTCTGGCCGGCAAGCGAGTATTCGGTGGGCAAAGCCCAGCCGAGCTTCGACAAGCAGTTCGTGCGCGACCACTACGAGTCCCTGGCCTGGGACAAGAACCCACCCGCCCCCGCGCTCCCGACAGAAGTTGTCGAAAAGACCCTCGAGAAGTATCGCGAGGCCTATCGGCGTTTGACGGGCAAGGATCAGGCACCAGCCTAAAAGTCAGGCAAACGCCACTGACTAACCTCCCTCCCTAGTAGGGAGGGCTGGGGAGGGTTGGATCCAGGCATCTCCGGGCAAGGAACAGGCTCCAGCGTAACCAACGGGCGCATCCCCGGAATGGTGGTGCACCGACAATTTCCGACACGCCGCCTTTCCGGGGTCGCCGTGCCTTCGCGCTACCCTCCCGGTCGGTCCCGAGGCGGGACCCGGCCTTTCCCGCCTTCACGGGAATGACAGGCCGTCGCTTCGGGCTGGCTTGCGCAAACAAAAACGGCACCGATGCTTTGATGCATCGATGCCGTTGTTCTTGAATTGCAGTAAGCAATTCGTCGGAGAGCAAAACTGTTTCCCGAGACGCCTCACTCGAATCAAGAGCCTCGCCTACCCTGCAGTTCCGCGAAGACCTGACCTAGGTAAGCGAAGGACTTCGAGCGAAGGCGTGAACTTATTCCAACACGATCGGTGTGGATTGTTTGATGCCTGAGCCATGAACATCAAGGAAATACAAGCCAGCTGGGATCGTCGACAGCGAAAACGTTGCTGCATCCGCAGCATTGAAAATGGCCTGTACTTTGCCGGTCACATCGACGACCCTGACTTGCAGTTTGGATCCACCGACGCGCGAAATATTCAACGTTCTGCCGATTACAGTGACGAACCGCTCTCCGCCGAGGTTTGCCATTCCGTTGCCACGGAATACGGAACTGGTCGTCGTGTGGACCAGTTTGACGTCGCTGATGGAGACGTTGCCCGTCGCTTGGCCGAGGTTGAACGCGAACTGCGATTCCGGATCGGAGTCGTTGGTCATCTCGAACACGAATTCGTACGTCTGTTCGGTCGTGGTCAAGTCGAATTCCTTGGAGGCATATCCGCCCCACGGGTCGACTGCTTGCTGGAACGAGGCTTCGATCTTGCGGGCCACATCCGCTTTTGCCTTGAAGGTCAGCTTGTACTTCATGCCCTTGTCCAGAGCCAAGCCGTACTGCACAAGCTGCGGCTGATAGGCTTCGGCCCCGATGGTCGTGACATTGATCGAGGCGGTTCCGCTGGCGACACTCGAAGTGGCCACCGAGCTGCCCCAGTTTTCGCCCTGTCCGAGCTTCCAGGACGCGCCGTCATCGGCGATCACGCTGCTGCTCGGGAAGTTGCCATCCTTGAGCAGGTTGGTGGTGCCATCACCCGACACCAGCTCGAACTTGGCTGTGACTGTTTGGTCCTTGGTCATGGTGACGGTGGTGGGGCTCGTGGCCCCCGTGGCATCACCCGACCATCCAACGAACTTGTAACCGGTCGCAGGGGTCGCCGTGAGCTGGACGGAAGCGTTTTTGGCGTAGGAAGTGTTGCTTGGGCTCTTGGTCACAGTGCCCGCACCAGCGGGGGACACGTTTGTCGTGAGCGCGAACTCGTCTGGATTGACGGGGCCGCCGATTGTCAACAGATTCTTTTTAACAGTAGCAGAACCTTTTGCATTCCCCCCTGACCCAGTATAGGATTCGATTTTCATCGAGGCAACCTCGTACAATTTGCCCATTTTCATGCCAGCTTTTGCCCATGCCTCAAAGTGTTTGGATATTGAAATGGTTCCTTTAGTACGATGTTGACTTGTGTTTTTCGGAATCGACCAATATTGTTTAAAAGTGCTGGTTCCCGAAAGCGAAGGTTGCTGGTTGCGGTCGGTGGTAAAGAAATTATACTCAATACCATCGATGGTTGCAGAACCAAAGCTCTTTCCACCTTGCGTAGGGTTGTAACTTCCACGATCTTGGATAATGTAGTACTCAATTTCGTTACTAAATCCGCTCGGTATATCCTGCTGATTATAATATCCCCAGCCATATACACTGACATACTTCACATTATCGCTGGAACTCCACGTTACATCAAATTCAGAGGTAATATTACCTACATTTTGTACGGTAACGGTAGAGTTTGACCCCCAGCGTTTACCGGAACGAGCGAGCATATTTATCGTTCCACTCCACTCAACGGAAAAAGCGCCGCCGTTGGCAGTGCTTGGGTTGAGCTGCATGGTAGCACTCCCTGCGCCATTTTGGCTCCAGAGCTCATAGTCGTAGCCTCCGGCACTACCCATTTGTTGAGATTTACCATTAGAACAGGTATAAGTCTGCCCCCAAGCCGTCGAAGCCCCAAAAGCCACGCACGCAAGCGCTGCGGCAACAAGCTTTTTGACATTCAGTTTCATGATGGGCTTCCCTCTTATATGGTGGAATGGTTTTCAGCCGGAAAATGAATCCTGCCAAAATGAATTCGGACTTGGCAGGCAACAAAAATTCACGCTTGGTCATGGGTCATGACCAAAGCCCCGGCTCACTGTTGCAGAAACGTCAACAGTCAGTTTAGAGCGTTTCTCCAATTCCCGTCAGTCTTTGCTAGCGAAAATGGTGACACGAATGTCCGTATGGATTCTGGAGTAGCAGAAACAACGAACCGCCAGAATGTGAACCGGCTCACATTTCACCACCTGGTGGAGCGAGACGACTTGACTCGGCGGGACATGAATACAGTTTTTGTGGCGCATAAGTCTCCAGGTTCACCCAACTGTGAAAGTCCCCCGAATGCCAAGAACACGATCCATTGGTTCGACTCGGATGACACCCATGCTCCGTTGGTTGTTCACCGCAATGCTGACAATGATCGTCTCGGCATGCCAGACCGATCCGGAAGGACCCGATGGTCCCCAGACCTACACGGCCGAATTCAGCATCACCGAGTCTCATAAGATCCCCACCTTGGTGAAGTGGAGCACCGACATCGATTCGGGGGACGCGTCTCTTTTGAGCTCGGGGAGCGACCGGTACCAAATCGGCATCTCGCTGGCCTCACCTCCCAACAGCCCGGTGAACATTGATCTGTACCGTGCAGGGATTCACTATTACAGAGCCGAATTCAACTACAACGGATCCCCGAGCCTGAAGTTGAATAGCTCGAACCTGGCTCCCAACGACCTTGCGATCGAACTGCTACGACGCCTGGGAGAAAATGCCACCGATTCGGAAGCGATCGCAGAAGTCGCCAGATCGCTGGTCGAAAAGGATACCGTGATCAAGTCGGATCTGGTCCTGGCGGGAAAGTTGCCCGGGTTGGATACGGCCAAGGTGGTCCAGGAGGCGCTCAAGCTGCTGGTCACCAAGAATCTGCCTCTCAAGGAACTGGTGCCTTCGGGAAAATGGATCCTGGACATCGACACCTTGAGCATCCATGTACGGATTCGCGACCTGTCCTTGTCGGGTATCATCCTTGCTGATACGAACAAGCTGTTTCCGCCGTACCCCGTGCGCGTAAAGCAGCCGTTGGCGATTTCCGGAGAACTCCAGGTGGGAGGTGGTGCGCGTGCCGTGAGCGGCATCTTCGAGGCCACCAACAAACTGCTGACAAGTTCCGTCAAGATCTTCCATGACAGCGACGATGCGACCAACGGCTTCGATTTCCCGGTGAACTTCGATCTGTTGGGGCAACCCTCCAGGTTGGATCTGTCTGGCAAGCTGTCCATTGCAGCCAAGTCGACCACCTCGGCAGGAGCTTACAAGCTGGAAATCATCCTGCAGGATCAAGATGCGTTCTTCGCAAAGGCTTCAGTGGAATTTGTCGTAACCTCAGCCGCCGACAAACAAGGCCCAAGCATTGAGGTTCTCTCCCCCGCCCCATTTACCCTCCTGGAAAACGCCACCGGCACGGTTCTGGTAAAGGCTTTGGTGACGGATCCATCCGGAGTGGATTCGGTTTGGATCGATGGTCGTGTGGCGCAGAACAGCGGCGAAAACTGGGAAGTTGCCGATGTGGGAATTCCTGTCAAAGATTTTGGCCACACAGTGCTCGTGGTTGCCAAGGACAAGTCGGGGAACCAAGATACCGCCCGGATCGTGGTGGGCCGAAAGGGCGCGCCCAACTCCAGCGCTCCGACCACACTCCTGATGAGCCCTATCGCGGACGCCATTCTCCCTTTGGACAGCTCCAGCGTCCTAGTCTCCTGGAAAGTGGATGACCCACGCTCCCCGATCGCGAAAGTTTTTATCGACGGAGTGGTCGCCACGACGTCGGAAGGGAACATCTGGAGCCGACGCGTCGAGCTCCCTGCTACCGGCAATCCAACAACCATTTCCCTGCTCGCGATCAACCAAGCCTTCCAGGAGATTACGAAATCGTTCCAGGTAACCCGACGTGCCGATACGGAATCCAACCCGACCAATGACACCCTCAAACCGATAATCGCTCGCCAAACCGGAACCAAAGACACCATTGTGGCCTACGACGTCTCGGAAATCGCCGTCGGTTGGTCCGTGTCCGATGCATCGCCCCTGAAGGTGACCATCCAAGGCACTCCTGTCGCCGCCAAGGACGAAGCCTACACGGCCACAGTCATTCTGGGTACCGCGACCACCATCGTCCGGCTCAAGGCCACCGACAGCGCTAACAACGAAGCAACGGATTCCGTGGTCATCCGACGAGGTCCGGAACCTGGCGCACCAACCCTGTCACGGGAAGCCGGAACAACTGACAGCACCGTAGCCTACACGGTAACGTCGCTGGAACTCGCCTGGAAGATATTAGACGCCTCACAAGTGACCCTCAATGGTTCCCCAGTTCAAGGCATCGACGGTATCTACACGATCCAGGCCGGTCCCCTCAAGGTTGGCGCGAACGGCTACAAGATCGCGGCGAAAAATACCGCAGGCAAGGAAAACGCCGATTCCATCACCCTCTGGCGGACCTACCACGATTCCATCTTTCCATTAGCCGTTGCTGAAAACGGAACAAAGGACACGACGGCCCCCAATTCCAGCGAAACGATCGTTCTTTCGTGGAAGGTGACCGACAACGACAAGCTCCAGTCCGTGACGATCGGCGGACTCGTTGCGACTGCCGTCGGCGAGATCTATTCGGCGAATCTCCCCCTCAAACCGGGCGAAAACGTCTTCTATTTGGTCGCCAGCGACACAGCGAAGAATACCACCATGGACACCGTGACCATCATCCGCACCCCGGATGTCGGCGCACCCGTGATCGTGCGCGAAACGGGTACCAAGGACAGCACCGTGTCCTACGCGACCACCGCCATCAAGCTGAGTTGGAAAGCGACCGACGACATCGCCATCGCCAGCGTGGAGATTAACGGTACCGTAGTCGCTGGAACTGCCGGTATCTACAGCTTCGAAGCCAAGAACTTGGCTATCGGTAAGAATGGATTCAAGATCGTGGCCAAAGACGCAGGAGGCAAGTCGAGTTACGACACCGTGACGATCGTGCGGATCGGGGATGTAAGCGCGCCCGTGATCGTACGAGAGATCGGCACAAAGGACAGTACGGTGGCCTACGCGACAACTTCTGTCCAACTGAGCTGGAATGTGACCGACGATATCGGCGTCTCCAGCGTCGAGATCAACGACGTCGTGGCCACCGGAACCGCCGGAATCTACAGTCTCGAAGCCAAGAGCCTCGCCATCGGCGAGAACGGGTTCAAGATCGTGGCCAAGGACGCCGCCGGCAAATCGAGCACCGACTCGGTGACCATCACCCGCATTGGTGACGTTAGCGCGCCTGTGATCCTGCGCGGCGCTGGCACCAAGGACAGCACGGTGACATACGCGACAACTTCTGTCCAACTGAGTTGGAAAGTGACCGACGACATCGGCGTTTCCAGCGTCGAGATCAACGGCGCTGCGGTCACTGGAACCGATGGAGTCTACAGCCTTGAAGCCAAGAACCTGGCAATAGGAAAGAACGGATTCAAGATCGTGGCCAAGGACGCCGAAGGCAAGTCCAGTTACGACACCGTGACGATCGTGCGGATCGGGGACGTAACCGCGCCCGTGATCGTACGCGAGATCGGCACCAAGGACAGCACCGCCGTTTACGCCACCACCTCCATCAAGCTGAGCTGGAAGGTGACCGACGATATCGGTGTCTCCAGCGTCGAGATCAACGGCGCCGTGGCCACTGGAACCGCCGGAGTCTACAGCCTTGAAGCCAAGAACCTGGCCATCGGCAAGAACGGATTCAAGATCGTGGCCAAAGACGCCTCGGGCAAATCGAGTTCAGATTCGGTGACCATCGTTCGAGCCTGGAAAGACACGATTGCCCCGTCGATCGTGCGACAGACCGGAACGGGCCCAAAGACGGTTGTCTACGAAGACTCGATCTACAGCCCTGCATGGAAGGTCACCGACACCTTGCTCAAGACCGTCAACATCCAAGGAATTTTGGCCACAGGTACGGCGGGGGTTTATTCCGCACCCATCAAGCTGGTGTTGGGTCGGAATCCGATCACCATCACGGCCAACGACCAGGCCACGAACACGGCGTCGGATACGTTCAGTGTCGTGCGGAGCCTGGGGACCATTCCCGACCTCAGCTTCAGCCACGCCGCAGGAACCCATGACTCGTCGTTCCGAGTAACGATCCAATCCAGTATCGCCGGAGCGGTGATCAAATACACAATCGATGGCACCGACCCCACCACTTCGAGCACGGCGCAGACCTATTCCACTGCGGTTCTCATCGACCAGACCCGCACCCTGAAAGCCTTCGCGACGGCCCTGAACCGTACGCCGAGCAGTGTTGGGACCAGACTCTACACCCTGGTACTTGCGTCACCGGTTCCCAGCCTGCCCAGCGGCACCACCGCCGATACGGCATTATCCGTCGATTTTTCCTGCCGCGTCAGCGGCACAGAGATCTTGTACACCCTGGATGGATCGATCCCGACCCCAAGCGGGAGCTCCACTTCCCGGATCGCCTGTACGAGTGGCATAACGATCGATTCCATCCGGACCCTGAAGGCCGTCGCCTTCAAGGACGGCTGGACAAGCAGCCCGATGGTCGTACTGGACTACAAAGCGAACTACAGGTATACAACCTGGACCACCAGCACCAACCGAAATGTGGATGGCATCGACTACGAACTCTGGAATGCCCAAAACACGGGCTCGGTCAGCATGAAACTCACGGGAAGCAGCACGAACCCGAACGGCGGAACCTTCGAGGCTACGTGGAGAGGCGCGATCAATGTCCTAGCTCAGGCTGGCAAGAGATGGGGAGCATCCAGCACCATCACAACCACATCCGTCGGGAGCATTTCGCTCGATTTCGCCGCAACATTTGAATCCAGCGATGTCGTCAAAATGCTGGAAGTCTATGGTTGGGCATATTACCCGGCAGGAAGCCAACCGACACAAACGGAAGCCGGCCAAACCGCGAGTTTCTCGAATCACATTGAGTACTTCATCATCCAGGACCGAGGGAGCTACAACCCGGCTTCCGGTGGGACCAACGCCAAAAAGTATGGCGAGGGGACGATCGACGGAATCGTGTATGAGTTTTGGGTCGTAGACAGGCTAAACGCGCTCATGCTGACCGGGAGTGGCAACTTCAAGCAGTACTTCAGTGTTCCCAAGAGCACAAGCAGCCATAGGCAAAGCGGCACCGTTTCCGTATCCAAGCACTTCGAGGCATGGGAAAACGCTGGTATGAAAATGATGGATTGCCCGTTGTACGAAATGACCCTGAAAGTGGAAACGTATTCCGGTTCGGCGGTAGGTAACGGCTCGGCGATTGTGACCAAGAATCGCCTCACGCTGGGTGACCCGCTCCGCTGAAACTGGACAGTTTACGCAGGCACATTCCTACCCTTCAGAGCCCCTCATAGCCGGTTGCTATGAGGCAGACTAATCCCTCTCGTCGTGCGCCTGGCTCCAGCGGGCCACGACTTCGTCCACCTCGCTATCGGAGAGCGTGAACCTTTCGCGGCCAGCCAGGTCCATGTGGCGATCCAGGTGGGCGATCATCATCCCCGCGCACACCGACACATTGAGGCTTTCGGTAAACCCGTGCTGCGGCAGTTTGAACACCATGTCCGCGTTCTGGTAGGCATGCTGCGAGTTGCCGGCAAATTCCGTCCCCAGGTAGATGGCCAGGGGCCGATCCAGATCACAGGTATGGAACGATTTTTCGGCGCGGGAACTGGCCAGCGCGATGGTGAAACCTCGCTCGCGCAGGTGGTCCAGACAGGCTTGGCGCGACGTCCAACGGACGATGTCGATCCACTGGTCGGCGCCCTTCACGATGGGGCGCGAGACCCGGAACGGACGCAGTTCCTCGATGACGTGCAATTCCTGCAACCCAAAGCACTCGCAGCTTCGCAGCACCGCGGAAATGTTGTGCGGGTCGTTGAGGTCCTCCAGCACGAAGGTGTATTTGCGGGTGCGGAGCTTGGCGATCTCGCGCATTTTGGTCAGTCTGGCATCGGTAGGAGGCATGAGCTGCGGGCAATAATAGCCAAATGGCGCCTATTGCATTGCAGCCGAGGTGGTTGCTTAGGTACCATAGCTTGAATGACCGAAATACCCGCCAAACGGAAATCGTCCTCCACGTTCCGACGCGTCCTGCGCGGAGCGGGCACATCCATGCTGGCTTGCCTCGTCACCATGCTTTTCCTGAGTGCGCTGAAAGCACCCGTTTCCCGGATGGAGGGCGTGCTCACCGACTTCCGCAATTCGGTGTGGATGGTCCTGTACGGGCCCCAGGAAGGCGAACCGCCAAGTCCTGTCACGGTGGTGGATGTCGACGAACGCACACTGGAGGCGGCGGGATTGTACGGCGAGACGTACCGCGGCTACCATGCGAAAATCGTCGATTTCCTGTCGCGCAACGGCGCCGGGGCCATCGTCTTCGACTTCTTGTTCAAGACCAGTGACTCGGGTCGCGCCGCGATCGCCGACTACAAGGCCAAACTGGGCCTGATCGGGGTCGGCCAGAGTTTCGATACAACCACCTGGAACAAACTGCGCAGCGAGTTGGACGTGTCGCGCAAGCTGGAGCGATCGGTCGCGCAGGCTCCCAGAGCGGTGGTGGCGGCGCAGTTGGGCGATCATCTGGATTACCCGAATCCGTCGGATTGGATCCCCAAGGCTTCGCTTTCCTGGCAACAGCGCATCTGGACCGGCATTCCGCTGTCCGGACAGGATTTGTCGCGATTGCGCGGCCAGAACACCCTGGACAACGTGTATCCAGCCCTTGCCGCCGCGGCCACCCGAATGGGCCTGGCGAACACGGAGCCCGACCCCGACGGCAAGGTCCGGCGCCTGCAGCTTTTGTGGCGATTCCCCGATACCGCATTCGTGGACCCGGTCCTGGCACCCGAAGGCAGCGCGAAGCCCGCCGCATACCCCGTCCTGGCCCTGCAGGCGAGCATGCTCATGTTGGGGCTCGACCCGCGGTCGATCCGGATCGAGGGCGACGATCTGGTCCTGGGGGCACCGGTCAGAATCTGGCGCGACCAATCCGGCCACCTGCGGACCTCCGCACCGGGGCTGACCTGGGCCATGTGCGAAGACCTGCGCGCCTCCAAGAGCAAGCTGGACAGCCTGGCCGCGAACCGGACAGGAATCGTCGTACCGACTTTCGACGTGGTGGTGGCCCGCGACCAAAGCGGCCGTTTTTCCACCCGACTCGCCTACCCCGACAGCCTTGGGGACGACGCCACGCGCGTGCTGGCCGGGCTCGCCCCCGACACCTCCTGGCTTGGACAGATTCCGTCCGACGGCTCCCCCGCCGCCCTTTCCGACTCGCTGGGAATCATGCGCGTGGACGGCGGCTACCGCTTCATCAAACCGGAGTCCGACGGCACGACCAAGGAGCTCGCGTTCATGTCCGAGCGCGCCATGCGGATCTTCCTCGCCCAATTTCCCGCCGAAGCGCCATCGGG
>JBDKGS010000019.1:0-27723 GCA_039798065.1 Fibrobacterota bacterium
CGAAAAACTCGGCCGTGGCATCGCTTGGCTGGACACCGGAACCACCGAGTCGTTGCTCGAAGCCGGTCAGTTCATCCACGCCATCGAAGCCCGCCAGGGCCTCAAGGTCTGCTGCCCCGAAGAAGTTGCTTACCGCCAGGGCTTCCTGGACGCCAAGCAATTCAAGGCGTTGCTGGATGTGATGCCCAAGTCGTCGTACCGCACCTACCTAGAGGGAATCCTCGCCGACGGCGTCGCATGAAAATCGCGATTCTGATCCTCCTGTCCGCGCTTGGGATTTGGTACAACTGGAAGGCCACGCGCCACTGGTGGTCCATCCAAAAGCAGCACCTGCCCGCAGGCGCCGATATCGCAGGCTGGTTCGGCGTCGGGTTTTCGGGCATCTGGTACGTGTTCGTGTTCGTGTTTTTCGCGGGGCTAACGCTCAATAACACTGTGTTCCGCTGACGCGGTTTTTACGGGGGAAAGCCTTCCCCCGCGCCTTCAGCTGCGCTGCGCGCGAGCTTCGGCTCCCCCTTCTCCGGGGTTGCACCCCGGACCCCATTTAGCCTCGCTGCGCGGGGCTTTTTTGTTGCTGACGCTTTTTGTCTATTCAGGTTGGCACCTGGGCTTCTGATTCACAGGGGCCGCTTGCGCCGCTGCCCCTGTGGACCCCCTCGGCGCCAAAGGGCCAGTCCGGGCCCTTTGGATTCCCGGACCCAAGGGGGCCGCTGCTTACGGGCGACCCGCTGGTATTTGCACCCATCGGCCTGCTTAGGCCGATGGACGGTTGGGTCGCCCTCCATGAACGCGGCCCCCTTCGGGATCCCCGTGACGGATTTTGGCGGCTCGCGCCGCGGGTCAGAATTTGTCGGGTGCAGTTGCTCGCCCAGCGGGCTGTGCCCGCTGGGTGGTGAGTATGACCGCATGGCTGCGGACAGAATCCGACAGGTGGGCGCAAGGCGTAGTCGGCGGAGGGGCGCTTGCCGGAGTGGAGCGTCACTGCCCGCATCGGGCAGTTTGCGGAACGCAGGCGAGCGCCCCTCCGGCGGCATGCGGCACGACGGCACAACAGGTACATCGACAGAAATTGAGCGCTGTTGTAACTCGACAGCCGAAATGCGGCACAGCGAAGTGCATGTCGTAAAACGTCGAACAAGGTTGGCGACCTTGGAGTCCGGCATCGCAAGGATGCGGTTCTACGCGCGGTCCAAGGTCTCCGCGATGAGTTCTTCGATGAAGATGTTAGTGGTGGGGTCGACGATCTGGCGGGAAGGGTTGGCTTCGAATTCCTGCAGGGTGCGTTTGATGCCTTCCGCATAGGGGATGGTGCACTGGAAATCGGAGACCAAGCGCTTGATCTTGCTGTTGTCGAACAGCGTGCTCACGGCCTTGTCGCCCAACAGGCTTCCGGTGTATTTCGGATCCTTTTGGCAGATTCTGTCGGTGGTGACATGGACGATTTTTGCCTCGGCTCCGACGGCCTTGGCGGTGAGCTGGTAGATCTCGTTCCAGCTCAGGAATTCGTCGGATGTGATGTGGAAGTCCTCGTTCAGGGCCAGCGGATTTCCCAGCAGCCCAATGAAGCCTTTGGCGAAATCGTCGGCGTGCGTGAGGGTCCACAGCGATGTACCGTCGCCCTGCACCACGATGGGCAAACCCTTCTTCATGCGATCGACGGTGGTGTATTCGTTCCAGCCACCGATGGTGATCGGGATGACTTTGCTGTAGGTGTGGCTGGGTCGCACGATCGTGTACGGAAAACGCTGCTCCCGGCCGGCCTGTTCCAGCCTGCGTTCGGCGGCGATCTTGTTGCGCGAATAGTCCCAAAATGGATTTTCCAGAGGCGTCCGTTCCGTGATGAACGGAGTCGGTCCCGGGTTCTGGTAGCACGATGCGGAACTGATGAAGATGTATTGGCGGGTCTTCCCCGCGAACAAGGCGAGGTCGCGCTCGATGTCGGCGGGCGTGAAGGCGATCCAATTCACCACCACATCCCACTGATGGACAGAAAGTGTCGCGGCGGCGTTCGGAGCGTTGATGTCCAGTTGCAGGCAGTTCGCACCCGAAAGGCTCGAGGATCCGGTGCGGTTGAGCAGCCAGAGGTCCATGTCCTTGGCAAGACATAAGCGACTGACGATGGTGCTGATGTTGCCGGTGCCGCCGATGAAAAGAACCTTCATGTCTTCTCCGCGAGAAGTCGGATTCAGTCCGCCGTGGGGGTCGTGATCAGCGAGGCGATGCAGCCTTCGGGGCCCGCCACCAGGATCAGGGCCGAATCGCGGTTGCGGCGTCGGTAGATCGCGTATTGGCCGGCGCGGGCGTCGGGGCTTTCGCCGTCGGTTCCTGTCAGACAAAATCCGTCATGCACCACCAGGATGCAGGCGCTCCAAGCCGGAACTTCGATCTCGATGTGCTTGCCGGGTGCGAGCCCCAGCGAGCCGATCAAGGTGCCTTCGGGCTTCCGGGCGAATTTGACGGAATTTGCCGTCACGGCGAAACCCACCAGGGGCGCGACTTCGGCGGCGATGTCGGGATCGGTCAGCGAAACGATTCCATCGCCCGGGACTTGCAGGATCCGGTATGTCTGGTGGATGTCCATGTCAGCCGCGCGAGGCGATTTCGTGGATCGCAGAGATGTCCGAATCGCCGAATCCGCGCGAAAGCGCCTGGGCGTAGAGCGATTCCGCGGCGGTCAATTGCTGCAGATCCATGCCTGCTTCCTTGGCGGCGGTCAGGGCCAGGCGGATGTCCTTGAGGGCGTGCTTGAGCGGGAACTCGGCCGACCATTCCTTGGCCTCGATCTTGCCTCGCTTGAATCCCAAAAAGGCCGGGGCCACATGGGTTGGCAGGATGGCTTCGTTCACCGTTTCCTGCGAAAGTCCGAACTTCTCGGCCAGGCCCAACGCTTCCGACCAGGCGGCTTGGGCCTGGGCCAGGAACAAGTTGTTCACCAGCTTCAACGACGACCCCGCGCTTTGCGGTCCGGCGTGGACAGTTCTTGTCCCCATGGCTTCGAACAACGGCTTGGCAGATTCCACGTCTTCGGCGGCACCACCCACGAAAAACACCAGCTTGGCGTTGGTCGCCGCACCCGAACTGCCCGAGACGGGAGCATCGAGGAAGCGCAGTCCGCGATTGGTGGCGTTGGCGGCCATCTGGCGCGAGGTGGACGGGTCGATCGTGCTGCAATCGATCCACAGCGATCCGTGTTCCATGGCGTCGACCATTCCGGTTCCCAGGGCGACGTCGCGCAAGGCCTGCGGGTCGGCCAGCATGGTGATCACCACCTGGGCACCTTTGACAGCTTTTGTTGGCGACGGCGATGGCTTGCAGCCCGAAGCCACGAGCGCTGCGGCCTTTTCCGGCGAGCGGTTCCACACAGTCACTTTGTGACCGGCCTTGGCAAGGTTTGCTGCCATGCGGGATCCCATGATGCCCAAACCCAGAAACGCGACGTCCATTCGAGGTCCTCCTGCGAACAGTGGAATTAGGCAATGAAAACTAGTGCGTGGGCAAGGGGTTCGGCCACTCGGTTGCGGAAATCGAAGGCGACCAGAGCGGTGCCCATCCACCGGGCATGGATTCCATCGCCAATGAATCGGTGCGAACTTCCGCCAGCGCATTGGTCCATCGCGACAACGAATCGCGTACGAGCGTGCTCGACGCCTTCGCCAAGGCGCGACCTGCTTCCAGGCCCCATGCCCGATACCGTACGCACATGAGAGAATCGGGAGGCGAGGTCGGCTGCCACACCGGAGCGATGGTCTCGGCGATGACGGAATCCGGCAACACGGTGCCTTCCGGCACCAAAAGGCGGGCTTGGCGGTAGACGCTCCATCCCAGCCGCTTGGCCAGAAGCGACGAGGCTTCGTGGGGCCGGTTCCAGAACAGAATCGTGCGCGGACGGTTCAGGGCGAACTGTTTGAGTTCCTCGTCCCAGCGCGTGTTGTCCAGGTCGTGCGGCAGAATCTGTACCCCCGGCAACGAATCGCGCAGTTCGCCCATCACCACGTCGGTCCACGCCCCCGATGCCACCGTCACGATGGCGATGGGCCTCGGGGTGCCACGAAGCCATTGCAGGATCCGTTGGCGCATCCATGATGCACTGGGCCAGATGGGCCATACGCCGGCGGTCGACGGGGCTCCGTCGCCCAACAGAAGGCACGGTACAGAATCCGTCGAGAGACGGAATCCGTCAATCGCCGGACCCAGTCCTGCCAGCAGGAGGTCCGGAGTCCGGTCCAATCGGCCCATGCTGTCGGCCCAACCCTGCGACAGGAACGGATCGGAGCCGTTGTCGGTCCAATGCCACTGCCACAGGAACGCCGAATCGCGACTTTCGGCAAGGCCTTGCGAAAACCCCTGCCTGAAGGCGTCTCCGGCGGCGGAAAGATCGCCGCTGAGCGGAAGGCACCCGCTGCCGCGCAAGAAGCGGACGGGCCGTTTGGGGCTGTCGGCGGGCGCGACGGTGCCGGAGAGCAATAGCCCCAGTCCCAGGCAACCTCCCAAAACGGAGAGGCTTCGCACGGGCAGCGAAGTCCGATCTAACGCTTCGGGTCTGAGTCTCCGAAACAAGTTTCGGGGACCCGAAATTGCTGGCCAAAGCAGACCCCGCGGCGAGCTGCGGGGTGGTTGAATAAGCATGGAATGCTCAAAGTAACCGTTGTACCTTTGAGTCACTCCTAAAATGCGACTCCTTGCCTTCATCCTCTGCACGACCCTCGCGCTGGTCGGGTGCTCCAAGCCTGCTCCGGCCCCACCGTCGGCAAAACCCACCACTGCGTCCAAACCCGTGGTGGACCAAGGACCGCGCAGCGTGCAGGCCGTCTTCGAAGGCGGATCGGTTGTCGATTTCTGGTTGGCCGAAACCCTGGCCTGGAAGCTCCACACGTCTTCGCTGAGGCAGGATCCGCGGACCGAGAAGGTTTGGACAAAACCTGTCGATTTGATCGCCTATGGCCGCACCGGCGAGATCATGGCTCGCATCAAGGCCGATTCGGGCACGATGGACCGCGGAATGAGGTACTTCCGAGCATGGGGCCACGTGGTGGGGTCCAACGCCACGGGCATGGAACTCAAGACCGATTCCATCGTCTTCGACAAGGAAGCCGATCGCATCCACACTTCGGCAAGGGTTCGGGTCAAGACGGAAACCGGCGACGTCCTCACCGGACGCGGCTTCCGCTCCGACGCCTACCTCAATCGCTGGGAAATCCTGTCCGACGTGAAGGGGCAGATCCGCGATCTGAACACGTTCCCGTTCGGGGAGCTCAAGTGAAACGCGGTCCGGGCCGATCGGCGCTGTGCTGCGCTCTGCTCGCCATCGCTGCGGCCACGGTGCTGGCTGTTCCCGCAAAGGACGACAAAAAACGTCCCGTCAACGAGCCGCTCATGCTCGACGGTGCCGACAAGTTCGTGGTGACCGGGCGCGGCGCGTACGTGGAGCTGACAGGAAACGTCCGTTTCCACCGCGGCGACGTCAAGATGAGCTCGCGTCACGCGGTGTGGGATCGTACCGCCGACCAGGTCCGCTTCGAAGGCGATTTCCGTCTGGATCATCCGTCGGGCAGGCTCACCGCCGCCAACGGCCGCTACGAACGCAGCTCGGGCTCGGCCTGGGCCGAAGGCAACGCGCACCTGCAGGATACTTCGGGCCGTACCACGCTGGATGCCGGAGTGATCCGCTACGACCGCACCGCGCGGCGCGCCGAATCGTTTTCCGCGCCCGTCTTCCGGCGCATTTCGGGAGCCGGCAGCGTGCGCGACACCACCCAGATCACCGCCGACCAGCTGGTCTGGCGCGAGACGGATTCCGTCGCCGAGGCCAATGGCCGGGTGCGGTTGATCCGCGGCAAGCTCGTCGCCACCTGCGCTTCGGCCAAGCTCGACCAGAAGACCCGCAAACTCACCTTGGAAGGTTCGCCGCTGGCCACCATGCAGAAGCGGACGCTTTCCGGCAAATCCATGATCCTGGACGTGGACCTCAAGAAGGAGCGCATCGAAAAGGTGCTCGTGCTCAAGGACGCGCGCGGCGATGTGACCGGCGACCCCGATACCGCGGGGGTCACGACGGTCTCGCGGATCTACGGGGACACGCTGGTGGCCGAGATCACAAACGACGTTCTCAAGAGCCTGTTCGTCACGCGCAAAGCCAAAGGGATTTCCTGGACAAGCCAGGACACCACGCGCCGCGACGAGCTCGACGGCGACACGCTCCGGCTGGACTTCGAAGCCGGCAAGATGCGCTCGGCCCTCATCAAGGGCAACGCGAAATCGACCTACCACCACATGGACAAGTCCGTGTTGAAGGGCCGCAACGTGGCCAACGGACAGACCATCCGCATCGCCTTCCGCGACGGGCGCGTGCAGCGCATCCGCATCGAAGGCGCCGCCAAGGGGACCTACTATGGAACCGAACGACGAAAAGCCAAAGACGGAATCTGACAGCCTGACGGATTCCGTCAGCGTGGCCGCCAGCTACGAGAGCGAGATCCCCGCCTACGATGCGGAATCCGCTTCCGAAGCCGTCGCCGTGCCCGAAAAGGTCGTTGTCCCCTCGCCGTTCGACAACCGGGTCCGCCGTGTCATCGAAGCCCGCGACCTGCGCAAGACCTACGGCGGCCGCCGCGTGGTCGACGGCGTGCATGTCACCGTGAAACAAGGCGAGATCGTCGGATTGCTGGGCCCCAACGGTGCCGGCAAGACCACCACCTTCTACATGATCACCGGCATGGTGTCGGCCGACCAGGGCAAGGTGTATTTGGACGGCAAGGACATCTCCAGCCAGCCCATGTACAAGCGCGCCCGCAAAGGCCTTGGCTACCTGGCACAGGAACCGTCCATCTTCCGCCGTCTCACGGTGCGCGAGAACGTGGAAGCGGTGTTGGAAATCCGCGGGATGTCGCGCAAACGCCGCCACGAACGCTGCGACGAGCTGCTCGAAGAATTGCGCATCTCGCACTTGCACAAGTCGGTTTCCATGACACTTTCCGGCGGTGAACGCCGTCGTCTGGAAATCGCGCGCGCGCTGGCCGGCGATCCCGCGTTCTTGCTGTTGGACGAACCGTTCGCGGGTGTGGACCCGATCTCCATCGAAGACATCCAGTCCATCGTGGCGTCCCTGCGCGACAAGGGCCTGGGCATCCTCATCACCGACCACAACGTGCGCGAAACCCTGGCCATCACCGACCGCGCCTACATCCTGTTCGGTGGACGGATTCTGACCGAAGGCGACTCGCAAGCATTGGCGAACGATCCGGAAGCGCGCCGCCACTATCTCGGCGAACGCTTTTCCTTAGGCTGATCTCGCGGCGCGGACTCGGTTGGCTGCGGGGTGCCGCTTGGTCGACGTCCCGACGCGGACGCCTCCCGCGTGGCACCCCTTTGCCGCCCTTCGTCGGCATCCACGATCTCAGCCTAAGGCACGGTGGGACAATGTGGCATTTCTACCGCCGTTTGCCCTGTCCACAATTCGGTGACAAATCCGCGGTGGAGCCACCTTCAGGTGGCTTGCCTGTCGACTTCTAAAGCAACTCAACTTCGGCAGGGCACCTCTGGTGCCAAGGGTGCCCCGCAAATCACCGTGAACCGCAGCGGTCCTCAGGCTGAGTAGTGATGATCGTCTCCTCCACAGAACCACGCTCGATACCTTTCTTTGGATCCACGATGCCTCGAATCCCCGCTATCGTCGTTTCGACACTTTCTGTCCGCAGGATCCGCGCCAAGCTGGTGGCCCTCACCGTCGGCTTGATCTGTACGCAGTTTCTGCAGGCGTGCACGGATGGCTACGAGAGCAGATTCGAGGGTTACGATCGAGCGACTTTGGATTCTTTGGTGCTCCCCGGGCGATTCGTGGGCGACACTTCGGGCAGCACGTTCCATCTGTGGGACTTCACCGTCGCGTCGATCGGAAGACCCGAAAAGGATGATCCGTCGGAGAACCGAGGAAGCGGAGGTTTCACGACTTGGATGCAACGCAATCGGTGGTGGTACATTCGACTTATACCTGAAAGTACGGCGCCCCGATGGTCGATCGCCCTTGACCTTGCCGTGGATTCCATCAATCCGTATAAATCGGATTCAAAGCGCGGGATCGTCGTGGCGCATTTGGGAACCGGTTATCGGGGTGATTACACGGAGCTTGTAGGGACCATCGAATCCAGCATCGCCATGGATGAAATCATCGTCGACCACAAGCCCTTCACTTTCACCATGTCTCTGCGGGACACCAGCGGGCTGTCGATCGTCCTGACGGATTCCGTCCTTCTCTGGACCGAATACCGCGATATCCCACTGTCCATCGGAGGTCTTTGATGCAAGGGGAAGGATGCGGGCGATTCAAATCGCGTGCAGCATGGACAATACCCGTCTTCTTCCTGGTTTCGGGTTGCGCGCGCCAGATGCCCATGGTGTCGAGCTTCATGGCCCCCAATGTCGTCCGGTACGAGATCTCCGGGACTGCCATGCGGGGAGGTCGGACGTTTTTTGTCGACGGAAGCACCTACGGCTGCGCGCCGTTCGCGGATACCACGGGTGGACGCGGAGACCTTCTTACCTGTTCCGAATCCAATGGCACGGGCTTGCACCGCTACGACGAACCGCCGTTTCGACCAGGCGTTTCCCTGTACCTGGGCGACTCGTGGCGATTCGGCGCCGACGGGGGCTCGAAAAGCGGTGTAGCGGGCTGGAGAAACCCGAAATGGGGTCTGATGGCTTGGCTCAATCCTCCACACGGGCTCGAATGGGGTGCCGCTTGCGCACGCCAATGGAGCCCTGCAGACTGGCTCCGGCTCGGGACATTCGGCTACTACGCCACCCACTCCTACAACGAGTGGTATTCCAAAATTCCAGGCTCCTTCCCCATCTACCGCGACATCAACGAGCTGGGAACCGGGGGATGGGTCAACCTCGGGAAATCCTTCGACGCGTCACTCGAGAGCAAAATCGGATGGGAAGTCGGACGTGACAGATTCCGGTTTTATCTGGCCTTGAACGTGGGATGGGGGGTAACTTACGACCAGTTGTTTCCGCCCCCGCCACCCAAGCCGCCTGAAATCCCTCCCGAGGTTCAAGGAGCCCTCCTCGAGTAGTGGTTGTCGAATTCGTCGGCGTGTTGGAACGCGAACCCGTGCTTCCGGTAGAAGTCGTTCGAGCGGCTTTCGCGCAGCGCCACCAGCGATACGTCCTTGCCTTCGCGATCGGCGCGCTCCAGGATCATGGACATCGCCGTGCTTCCGTAGCCGCGACCCTGATGGCGAGGGTGGATGTACAGGTGGTCCAACACCAGGGTGCCGTCGGATTCCGTCACCATCCAGAACCCCACCCGCGTCTCGCCGTCGCACAGCCAAGCGGTGCATGCTGGATCGAAGCCGTCCGCTAGCCGTTTGCGGGCGCGGTCCGGGTCGAACCGGCCCACATTCTCCAGGCTCTCGCGCATCGCAGCGATCCGGATCTCCACCAACGCTTCGAAGTCGTCCAACGTGACGGATTCCGTCCTCAACATGGCCAATGCGCACTCCTTTCCGTGGAACGATCCAAACAACCCCGAACGGCGGTTCAGGCCCACCGAGGTGGAGCACAAAAAACAAAAAGCCCCAGCCTCCGCGATGGAGACCAGGGCAAATTTTGTCAGGTGACAAAAAAGCTTACGCCGAAACCAGCCAGTCGAGGGTCTTCTCGAAGCGGATGGAGTCGCGCACTTCCAACAACCGGCCCGACTTGCGCAGCTCTTCGCGAGCGTCTTCGCTCGAGATGCCAGCCTGTTCGGCCATGTCCTTGATGCGGGCGTCCACTTCTTCGGTGGTGGCCTTGATGGCTTCCTTCTCGGCGATCCATTCGATGGCGCGCTGACGGCGAAGCTGCTTCTCGGCTTCCTGTCCGAACACCTGCATGAGCTCGGGCAGTTCGGGCACCTGCGCACCCTGGCGCATCATGCGATCGCGCTGCCAGTTCACGAAGTGCTCCACGCGGGCCTTGGGCACGGCGAAGGGGTTGCGCGACAACACGGTGTCGATGGCCGCGTCGTGGGCCGACTGCTTGGCCTTGTTCTCGGCGTTCTCGACCAGGTCCTTCTGGATGCGCGCACGCAATTCAGCAAGGTTGGCGAACGGTCCCAGCTTGGAAGCCCATTCGTCGGTGGCTTCGGGAACCTTGCGCTCGAACACGCCTTCGACGGTCACTTCGTAGCGGGCGGCCTTGCCGGCCTGGGTGGCGTCGGCGTAGTCGGCGGGGAAGGTGAAGTCGATCGACAGTTCCTGTCCAACAGTCACGCCGGTGAGGGCGGCGTCCACGGCCGGGATTCCCTTGCCGAGTTCGGCCTGGAACACGGGCACCGGAGCGGGCATTTCCACGCCATCAACAAGGATCTTGTTGTAACGGGCGGTGATCAGGTCGGCGGTCTGCGAAGGACGCTCGGGCTTGGTCACTTCGGCGGTCTGGTTCTGGATTTCCAGAATGCGGGCGTCGACTTCGGCGTCAGAAACTGACGTCTTCTCGACCGTGACGCCAAGACCCTTGTAGTCCTTGAGTTCGATTTCGGGATCGACTTCGAAGCTGTACTTCAGCTTGATCGCTCCGCCTTCGGGGGCTTCGATGCTTTCCACGGTGCCGGGGGCGACCGGGAGGATCTTCTTGCCGGTGAGGGCTTCACGGATCGACTTGTCGACCAGCTCTTCGATGGCTTCGGAGCGGATGGAGGCGCCAAAGCGCTTCTTCACCACGTCCTTGGGGAGCTTTCCAGGACGGAAACCGGGCAAGTTGATCTTCTTGCGGTAGGTCTCGATCTTGGCTTCCAGCAAGACATTCAAGCTCTCGCCAGGGATTTCCAGATCCAATTCGCGCTCGGTGGCGCCGCGCTCGGCCACAACAACGTTCACTTCTAGGCTCCTTGGCCACAGTTAAAAGAGGGTCGCATGCGAGAAGGGGGAGTCGAACCCCCATACCTTGCGGTGCCAGATCCTAAGTCTGGTGCGTCTGCCAATTCCGCCATTCTCGCGCACGCGAATCGCACAAGATAGTTTCTCGACGGCCGGTGGCCTTTGGGGAATCCCTGGAGGGGGAAGCCTCCCCCTCGCTTCGGCTTCGCCGGACTTCGCAGGCGGGAGCCTACGCTACCCCCTCTCCGGGGCAGGGTTCCCATCGCCGCTTCGCGGGGATGGGAGGGTACGGGTGCCCCGGACCCCGGTTCGCCACCCTGGCGGGCGGCTATGCATTCACGGGGACGCCGTCGGGCTCCCCGTGACCCCTAGCGACCAAGGACCCTCGTGCCGGGTCCTTGGATCCAGGCACCAAAGGGGAGTCGCTGCTTCCGGGCGACCCACTGGTATTTCCACCCATCGGCCTACCTAGGCCGATGGACGGTTGGGGCGCCCTCCATGAAACGCGGCCCCCTTTGGAATCCTCGGTGACAATTTCCGGCGGCTCGCGCCGCGGGTCAGCTGGCGCCCTGCGGGCGCCGGGGCGTTATTTCGGATTCTCGATGCAACGTAATGAAGCCTTATCCGCCCAATAGTTGTCGGTCAGGCGGACAGCCGGACCATAGGAGGATTCGGAGGGGAATTCCCAAAGCGTCCCCATGGAATAGGACCCGATCGATGCGGACCAAAATGCGGCCATCGATTGGAACTGGTAAAACTTGTCAAAACTAGAGGTCGAGTACTCTCCGACGGGAAGGATCCGGAAGCCCGTGGAGTCTGTAGCCGCTCGACTGGCAGGCCACATGGAACGGGCCTCAAGTCGCTCTACGGAGGGGCTCGACTGTCCGTTCGGATAGATCAATTCGTTCCATTCGGCCGCATTCGGGATGTGCCATCCTGTCGGGCAGATGCCTTGGTGACCGGCTGGGGTCGCTGTGTCGGATATCGAGCCGCTCCCCATCGTTTCTCGCCAGGAGTAGTAACGGCCAAATCGAAGGCAGTTGAGCTTTTCGTTGTTGTAACAGACGGAGCTGTCGGTGGCGAAATTCAGGTTCTCCGCCATCCAGTTCTGCGAACCGATACGAATGGTCCGATACCGTTGGCCGTCACGAACATCCGTAATCTCGCCGTACTTCGAGTCCTTGTTCCAAGGCAGCGAAGTTCCCCACTTGGCTTGGGTCGGATAGGATGGAGCGATTCGAGGATTGGCGGTATCGAAGGCCACTGCGGTGTAGATCAATGTATCGGCGTACTTGTCGAAGTACACGGTATCGGTGTAGAGGGGCGAATGGATGGTCGGAATCTGTCCGTCCGTGGTGTAGCGGATCACCGTGCCCTTGGTGGGGCTATTCATCACGACCGGAAACGGCGCCCATGTTTCTTGGGGAATCAACGGCCAGGATTGATAGACACTCTTCAGACTGGTGATGCCGACCTGCTGTGCCCGGAGATCGAACCACTTCTCGGCATTCGAATCGAGGGATACAGTCTTTCCGAGAACCACTACGGTTCGCAGATAGCAGCTCGAATCTATATGGATGCCGTTTTCTGGATATGTGGGCGTGTTGCGGTTCGGAGCTGATCCATCGAGCGTGTAGTGGATCACCGCTCCCTTGGTGGGGGTGTGGAGTTTGACGACCTGGGGGGCGTCGAAAGGATAGGCGTATAGGTCGCCTGGGTAGAGCGCGTTGCCGTTGATCGAATCGATCTTCGCGGGCTTTGGCTCCACCTTGAATAGCTGTCTGAACAGTGCGCTATTGGTACGATCGGGACGAGTCGCGATCGCATTGATGGTTCGAGTCGAATCCACAAAAATCCCCGCGTCGCCAACCTTGGGAGAGATTGCCGTAGGATAGCTGCCATCGAGGGTGTAGTGGATTTCCGCACCTGTGGTGGCCGTTGTCAGGTAGACATGGATCGGCTGCTCGAACTTGCCTGTATCCCAGGGGTCGGCGTTCACCCAATCCAGGACAGGTGTCGCCGCGGAGACCGCCGTGTCGCCTTTCTCGGTCGCAGTGTTGGAAGATGTCGCCTTGTCGCATGCCGCGAGTACGACCAGAGCGAGGGTGACAGAAATTGCCGAAGCCAACCGATGGCACCGGGCCATGGAGTAACGATTCGGCAGTCGAAAATTGATCGGGTCCATTACCTGTCCCTCACGCAACGAACGCTGAATCCCATACGCTTCGATCGAGTCTCGTGGAGGCTATTGGAGGCTTGGTTTTGGAAACACCAATTTGCCGCACGATTAGGATTCCACTCATCTTGAGTTGCGGTCCAGAAGAATGCGTAGGAATGAAGGTATCCGAACTCGGAGCTCCAGTCTCTCCAACCTGACATCACACCGCGGAATCCATAGGGATCTTCGATGCCGTTGAAGGACCAGCCGTTGTTCTGTTTGGCTTGGAGGGCCAAGCCGGCGTAACCAGGTCCAACTTTCGGGTTTGCTTCAGCTGTCGCACTCAACTTCGTCCACTCCGAATCGTTCGGCATATGAAAGTCCTCGGGACACAATCCTTGACGTGTCGTCGTATCGTTCCAAACCTGGTCGTTGTACTTGTTCTCCAACCCCATCGACACAGTCCAGCTGTACAACCTTCCGAAAGCCGCACAGTTTTCTGACCGATCCTGAGGACACCAGGAACTGTCCACCTTGTAATCGAGGTTTTCCGCCATCCAGGTTTGATTGCCGATTTTCACTGTCCTGTACAGGTGGCCATCCCGGGCATCGGTGATCGTTCCGTAAGGTATGGTGGCGTTCCATGGATTCATCTGGTCGATTTTCACGCCGACGATCTTCGACGGACGAATCTTGGGATGGAGAGTGTCGATGGCGATCGCCCTGTAGTTGATTCCGAAATCATGGGTGCCGAACGGCAGGCTGTCCAGGAAAAGAGAGGAGCTTCGCGTGGGCGCACTGCTGTCGGTGGTGTAGCGGATCGCGACGCCACGCGTGGGCGAAGACATACCGACTCGGAAAGGGGGCAGATTTTGTCCGCTTGGCCCGATCGTCACAGGTTGAGTCTGCAAGATCACCGGAATCTTCAGGGGGGCGCTGTTTTCCCATCCCGCCTTGGTCGCGATCGCCGTCAAGGTGCAACTGGAGTCCACCAAGATGCTGTCCTTCATCATTTTCGATTGCGTATTGGGTATCGAGCCATCGGTGGTGTAATGGATTTCGACTCCTGGCTCTTGGCTTCGCAGGATGACAAAAAATGGCTGGTCGTAAACCGGGATGCTGCGGGTCGAATCGTAGGAGTGGTCCCAAGGGTACAGGCTCGATCGTTCAAATGTGGGTGGCTTGGCTTTGAATTCGAAGGAGTGGACGAGGAGTTCGCTGGAGTTCCACCCTGCCCGGGTCGCCATGGCCTTCAATACCAAACTCGAATCGACCTTTATGCCGCTGTCGGGATAGATCGAGGAATTCTTCGTGGGGTCTCTTCCATCGATCGTGTAGTGGATGATCGCACCTTCGGTGATGCTGGAGAGATGGATTCGAAGCACGCTGTCGTAACTGCTGTCCGACACGAAGCAATTCAGAGTTGTATCGAGAACGATATTCCTCCAAGGCGAACCTTTGATCGAATCCAGGGTCGGGGGATTGACGGTTCCTTCGGCGTGGGGAATTTCGGTGGGAATTATCGGGTTCGAGTTCTTGTCGCAGGATGTCAAGGCGACAACCAGGACAGCCATTGTCAAGGCGAGGTCGATGCCGACTCCAGAACCGCGCTTCTGGTTCTGGCTGCATAGGTTGAATTTCTGGAGCATTGCTGGACTCAATCGATTTCGATGGAAGGGATAAGGACCGCGGTGGTTTTCGTGTTGCATACAGAATCGTCATTGGCGCAAACGAAATAAAGGCCGAAGCCGGGGGTGCTTCCAAACACCTGGCTACCGTCCGAAACGTCTCCGCTTGGCGCCCCGGTGATCGCATCCAATCGCTCGAGATCGGCGAGCCGGAAAACTTGTCGGCCCGATCCCACCTTTCGAGGCCTCCAGCCCAGGACTGGCGCCAGATTTGCACCGACCCACGAAGGGTATTCCTTGACCACCATCACGACACTGTCGACGGTCTGGATCTCGACAATCACGGAATCTTTGACGTGCGGCGCCTGGTTCCATCCCATGCTTGTCTGGTAGTAGGTCCCGTTGGAATTGTTCTGCGTTCGGTAGTAGACGACCAGGGATGTATCAGGGTGCGAAGGAACTTGCAGCTGTTCTCCGTTGAGGAAATGCACGGTTTCGCCCGGGTTGGAGACGTTCCAGGTCACGCCGTAGAGATAATACGGGTAGATCCGTATCCAGTACGGATTGAACGGCCCCGAAGGAAGGCTGTCGAGCTTGCGGGTCCAACGCCCGCTATCGACCGAAGCCCCTTCGAAGCGTGCTTCCAGAAGCAGCGTCCTTGCCAGGAAGCGACGAGGAATCGTGATCGATTTCAACGTGCCCTCGACCAGGGTGTCGATCAGGAGGGAGTCGTTGATTCCATCGCGGATGTGGATCCGGAATTTGTCGTATCCGATCACGGTGGAGGTATCCCAAGAAACCCGGAACGAACGGGTCGTCGCCTCGGAAAACCCCAATTTGGGCGGCGGCTCGATGGCGCGAAGGCCGATGTTGACAAACGTGGTTTCTCCGTCGTCGTCCACGGCGAGGACTTTTGCAGTCAGCTGTGGAGCGATCTTGATGATCGGGAGCCGGACGGATTGGGTGTCGGACTGGATGTCGACGGTGTCCCCCCAACTCCAGACGAGCTTTCGCAGAACCACCTTCCCGCCCAAGGTGTCCCGAGCCGTGGTGGAGAGTTTGAATGATTCCCCCAGTGCGCAGGATTGCGACAGCGCCACGGTCATTCTGGGTGGTGTGGAAATGCGCAGGGGACTGGTGGGCCAATTCCACGAGTCATCGGGTTGACCGGTCCGGAAGACAATGTTTGTCAAGAGGATCCGCCCCTCCCGGCTGGCAATGCGGTTGCGAACGACCAATGGCGGATCGTTGCTGGAAAGCGTTCGCACCAGGAAGGAGGTCGTTCCCTTGCGCCAGATTGTGTCAAGCGAAGTGCTCCATTCGATGCTCGCCACCAGCGAGGTGTCGATGTAATGGGCTACGACAGAGACCGTATCACGGTAGCGCCAATAAGCCACGAAGGAAGGTTCGATCGCAAGCCTTTTCGGGTAGTACTTCGCGATGTCGTGCCGCAAAGGCTGCTTGTTGTAGGGGATTCGGTCCCATCGTGCTGCGACGCCCAAGCTGTCGAGGAGCTCGGCGTACACCTCACCGAACTGGGAGGAATCGCCCGCGATGTTCGGAATTCCGGCGGAAAAGGACTGCGTCCCTGAATCGATCGGCACCGTCACGGAATCGCGGTCGCCAGATCTCCTGAGGAGTACCACCCGGATGAGGTGTTTGGGGGAAGCGTAAATCTGGTAGGAGGGCATCGTTCCTTGGAGTCGATGCCAGACGATGCGGAGATCGACAGGACGTTCTCCCGCGGCCAGGGTGATGGTGCCGGCCGAAAGGGAATCGATCAAGAGACGGAAAGTGTCAGGCCGATCGAAGCTGGAGATTGGCCGCTTCCATGCTCCGGTGGTATCTGTGTAAATCGTGTCATGAGTGATTGCCGATATCACCCTGGCTTTTATGACAGGCTGTCCCACATCGTTAAGGATTCGGGCGGAGGTCGGGGTGTCGCCGCTCGAGAGGGTGGAAGGCTCCATACAAGCGGTGAGAGCCATGACAATGAGGGCCACCAGGGTGGGGAATCTCAATTTGAATGTATGATGCATCGTATCGCAAATTAACCCCAAAGAGCATTGTCAGGGCCGTCGAAACCATCCGTTGAAAGAATGCAGATCACTCGCCGTCGCCTCGAAAAGTGCGGATGGAATTCTATGGTCGAACCTTATTCGTTCAGCCGCCTGCGAGGTTTTCCCACACGGTGCGGCCTTGTTGGGCGGGGACCAGCGGCGCACCTGCCAGGCGCAGTCCGGTCGACTCGGCATTGTCCACCCAGGCGTGGATGGCCTTGAGCAGTTTGGGAGTGGGGGCGAAGGTGTCGTCATGTGCGATGAGGAACAGGAATTTCATGGGTGCCCTCCTGGCGGGAGTCACTTTCTGTCGGAAAGCCTCCACATTGGATCTATCAAGGTCAGGAAGGTGAACCGGGCGCTCGATTCGGCAATGCTTCATCCGCTTCAGCGGTGTGCCGAACGCAACGGCGAAGCGTGATTGCCCGGTCAAAGGGTCCCATCACGCCGAGAGGCGGATGATCGCACTGCGGCGAGGGTCTGATGGATTCAGTTCCGCACGCAGCGAACGGACAGTCTGGCTGCCCGGGTTGAATTGGTTACCGGAAATTCGTTGTTCACGCTGTTGATGACGCGGTACCAGCTCCGAGTGGAGTCGAGGGGCGTGGCTGACCACCAATAGCCGAGTTCACCGAGTTTGGAATAGAACGATTCGAGCCGATTTCCGGCAGGCAAAGCGGAGAAACCAAGCTTGTCCAAGCCGTTGGTTTTGGTCCAGCCTGAGATCGATTTCAAGGAGGGCCCAGCGGAATAGGTTCCTCCGGCTTCGGATGCCAGGATGGAGAACTCGTCGGTCGTTGGCAGGTGCCAGCCCGCAGGGCAAGAAGTCGTTGCGCTGATCCAATCGTACAGGCGCCCGTAGATCAAGCAAAGGGAATCGTTCGAGTTGTAGCAGCTTGTGTTCGAGCCGATCTTGTAAAACTTCAGATTCTCGGCCATCCAGGTTTGGTTCCCAATGCGAATCATTCTGTAGACGGTGCTGTCGCGATCGTCTCGAAAATATCCGTAGGTAAGCAAAGGGTTGTTGGTTGTATCGAACCTTCTGTCAATTTTTGACTGGTCGAGCGAATGCAACGTGTCGCGAAGGAATGTTTTCCCGTTCCACGAGTACACCAACGTGTCGGGTATCATGGATTGGGCTTGCTTGCGCTGGAAGTAGGTCGCCTCGGCCGAGTAGTTTTCGGGCGCGAGGCTGTAGCGATGTCCACTTGCCTTGAATACCTCCTCGAAACCGATCGACAGGCGTCTTCCGGAGAGGCGCAAGTTCGAACGGATGAAGGATTTGACGCGAGACCGTGTCGGACTTGCACCCGCCACATCACCGATGGACCAGACGCCGTTTGCATCGGTGATAGCGGTTTCCCCCGTACTCACTAGCGACACTCGGATACCTGGTTTGGGTGAGCCATCGAACTGAAGGACCCGACCCGACAAGGAAGCGAAGGCGGCGGTTGTGGATCCAAGCCATAGAAAGGCAAGCAGGTTTGTGCGATTCATCATTGTGGAGGCTCCCTGGATCTGATATGAGCTCAATGCGGGGATCCGAACCAGGGGCAACGGATATCATTCATGATTTGTTCCGCTGGACGGGTTCGTCAATCTCTCGAGCGTCTTCACCACGGTCAGGAAGGTGCGCAGGTCGCGGCGTTCGAACCGGCCGCGCGAAAGCGAACGGCGGGCGGCCAATCGGAACGATTCGGGATCGCCCACGTAGGGGCGGAATCCCGCCTTGCCCATCAAGGCTTCCACGCGGGTCAGCAGGAGGTCGAATTCGCTGAAGGCGGGCGGAGATTCATCGTCGACGGGAATTGTCGATGGCATGACGGATTCTGTCGAGGCTCCCGGAGGCAGCGAAGGAGTCCAGCCCTTGGCGTGGCGCCAGCATTCCTGCAGCGCCACCAGTACGGCCTGCGAGAGGTTCAGCGAGGGTTGGTCGACCTCGGTGGGAATGCGCATCAGGCGTGTGCAGCAGGCCAGGTCCATGTCGGTGAGGCCGCGCGATTCGGGTCCGAACACGATGGCGCAAGTGCCGGATTTTGTCGCCTGGGCCAGATCGGGCAACACCTCGTGCGGAAGTTGCAGCGGAGGCAGCTTGCCTTTGCGTACGCGATTGGCCGTGCCGATCGCGAAGGAATGAGGAGCCAGCGCTTCTTCGATGGTCGCCACCAACCGGGCCGATTCCAAAAGCTCGGTGCTGGAATGCGCGGTGGCCTTGGCCCAGCCGTCGTCCAGGATGTCGGGCGAGCCCACGATACAGATTTTGTCCACTCCGAAGTTCTTGCAGGCGCGTGCCACCGAGCCCACGTTGCGCGCGGTTTCGGGGTGCACCAGTACGATTTCGAGAGACGTGAGATTCATCAGGATTGTTGTTTCATTTTCGGAAATTCAACTGTGCTGGAATGGATCCAGAAAAGTGGAAACGTTTCGAGTATAAACGAAATCGTTCCTGGTTTTCGACGAAGTTCGGTTATGAACGAAATCAGATCAGCGCCAGCGGGATGTGCAACAGCGCCCAGGCGCCGTAGCGCAAAAAGGCCTGCTTGCGCACCGATTTGGCTTGGCTTCCGAAGTAGATCCCTTTGGCCACCGTGTTGGAGAGCATGGCCATCAAAATGGAGGTGACCAGGATTTTTTCCACGCCGACGCCGCGCACCACCGACAAGATGTAAGGGTCGATGTCGACCGCCCCGACGACCAAGGCCAGCACCACAAGCCCCGACGAACCCATGTAACCGCGGACCAGCGTGGTGGCCACCGCGAACAGCGTGAAGAATCCGGCGAAGATCATGGCGGGTAGGATCTCGAAGGGGTTGGTGAGATTGTCCATCTGTTCCTTCTGGCTGGAACGGTTGGGCACCGACAACGCCAACAGCAAACCCACGGCGCACAGCGCAGGTAGCCGCCATGCCAATTCCTGTCCGTACTCCGGCGACACGATCCAGATCAGGACCAGGATGCGCAGGTACATGACGGAACTTGCCAGGATGGCCGATTGGAGAGCGGCTCCCGCTTTTTCAGGAGAGTGGTTGGCGATGCGGCCCGTGGCCACGGCCACCGCCGTGCTGGACACCACGCCGCCGACAATTCCCGACACCCACAGGCCCATCTTGCCACCCAGCTTGCGGGTCAGGAAATACCCCACGAACCCGATCGACGAGACCATCACCACGATCACCCAGGTGCGCGCGGGATTGAGGTTCCAGCTCGTGAAGTTCTTGTCGGGGAGCATGGGGAGCACGATGCACGTGACCACCAGGAATTTGATCACCGCCAGGAATTCGGAACGGTCGAGCTTTTCCACGTAGTGTTCGATCTCGGCCTTCTCGGTGAGCACCAACACGCCAAGGATGGTGATCGCGGTGGGAATCCACACATCGACCACCAGGCACAAGACGCCAATGAGCACCGAGACAAGAATCGACAACTCGCTGGTCCAGCCGTATTGGCCGCTGGCCGATCGGCGCCAGAACGACGCCACTTGGATGCCACCCACCGCAGCCAAGCCCAACGGCAGCGCCAAGTTCAGACCATGTTGGTGCAGCACCGCCAGCCCGAACCCGAAGAGGCTTGCCAGCACATGGGTGCGCACACCTGCGGCGTGGGGGTTGCCTGTGGTGCGGGAACGCTCGCGCTCCAGGCCCACCAGGGCCGAAAGCGCGAATGCCAGAAGAAAGCGGACCTGATCGGACCAGATGATGGAACCCATCAGACCATTTTAACACCCGACAAGGAATGTCGGGGTGTGGTTTATTTGGCGACGCACCGCACGGGACCGGTCATTTTGGGACCACTGAAATCGGAAGGGACCGCTCCGAGCGAGAAGGATTGGTAGAAATTGGCCACGGGCGTGGCGGCGGTCGACGTCCAATAGTTCCCGATATTGTATCCCGAGTATTTCTGGTCGATATAGACGCTGGGAACAAGATTGAAACCCGTGGAATTGTCTCCATTGTATTCGTAGGTCTGCCCCAAGGTGGTTCGACCCGACCATCCCGTGATCGACTTGAGGTGGTTCGCACCGACCGTGTCGGATTTCCCTGCAGCCGCCCAGGTGACCAGATTTTGCCACTCCGCGGCAGTCGGCAGCCTCCATCCTGTGGGGCAAGCGGTTGCCGCATTCGCCTGGGCAATCGCACTTCCGGCAGGGCTGCAGGTTGCGCAGGTCGACCCAAGGTTTTCCATCAACCAGACGTTGCCGCCCAACTTCCTGTAGTGGTAGGGATTGCCGATGCTGTCTTGGATGGTGTCGACCAGATTGATCGACAGGACTTCCGCGAGAGTGTCGATGCCGCCGTTGGCCGTACCGCCGTCGTCCTTGAGGAGCATGCGGAACAAGGCGAGTCCGCCGGAGCAGGTGGGGTCCGTGGTGAAATCGAGCGTTCGGGTCATGCCGATGTCGATCTTGGGGGCCTGCAGGAAACAAGTGCTCGCCATGGCGTTCATGGGGGTGAAGCTGAAGTAGACCAACTGGCTTGATTCGGTTCCACTCGCGCTTGGGGCCGAATACTTGGAAGCCGTGCTGGAGATTTTTGCGTTGACGACGGGATTCCAGGTCAGGACCGGAGGATCGTTCACCGGCAGGATCGCGATCAGGATGGAGTCGATCTTGGAGGTATCGACTCCCCAGTTCTCCGTTCCTCCGTTGTCGCGCAACGTCACCTTGAACTTGGCCACACCGAAACTCTCCGGCTTGACGGTGAACGTCAACAGGCCCGTCGCCGAATCGATCGTCGGAAGAACCGTGAACAAGCTCGCGGCCACGCCGGTCGGAGTGATCGAAAAGCGTCCGGTCTGGGCCGAGTCCCAAACGCCGCCCATGGAGATGGAATTGGCCCAGATCGCGCGGTAGGCTTTCGCGTCCTCCAGCACCTTGATGGTATCGGTGATCGTCCGCTTGTAGGAGGGTGCGGAATTGGCATGCTTGATCACAACCGGCTTGGTGGTGGCCACGCTTGTCAGATATTGGGGAGCCGTGGCGCGGATGTGGATCCGACCGCTTGCGTAGATGGCCACGTGTCCGCTGGCGGGAACTTCCTGCCAATTCGAGCTGTCGATCGACCAGCTCAGGCTGGCACCCGCTGTCAGCGAGGAGATCGAATACCCCGCGGAGTCCCATTGGATGGAGGTGTCCCGGTCCGCGACCGCGAGCAGATCGACCCTTGGAATGCGGTACAGCGCGATCACCGACGAGTCGATGTTGCCAAGGCTGTCGGTCGCAACCAGGCGGGTCGTGTTGGCGCCGGCCTTGAGGTTTGACAGTTTCTGGGAATAGGTGCCGTTGACGGAAAACGTCTGAAGGACGCCATCGATCCTGACCGTGGCGGCGTTGGTCGCGGCCCATCCGACCTCGACGGAGGTCGCGAGGAAATCGACGGTATCGCTGACAGGAAGTGTCCGGCGCAGCGACAGCTTCGGATAGCGATGGATCGATACGCTGTCCTTGCCGACGACCTGGCCATCGAAGGAAACGATGGCGCCGTGGAAGGAAAGCCCCATCGGAATCGCCACCTTCGCATGCGCCCTGGAGCCGGAAAGGTCGACAAGCCTTCCGTCGATGCGAACTTCGCAACCGATGCACTCCCCGACGATGCTCCATGGCAGATCGAGGCTGTCGGCCTGGGTCGCGTACGCACCGGAACGCAGAGGAGGATCGCCTTTGGTTGAATCGAATCCGAATTTAAGGGCCGGATGTGGCACGAACTTGGCACGAGTGACCCAAACGGTGTCGCGGGCTTCTTGCCCACCGGCATCGACGATCAGCAGAGGGATCGCGATCTCCTGCCCGTTGCCGGGAATCCCGACCCGCGTCGTCCAGATGGAGTCGTTTTCCCGCAGCGCTTTGGTGCCAGCGATCTTGACCGAAGAATCGAACAATCCCAATTCGCTGGCAACGATCCAGGAAATCTTGATGGAGTCGATTTCGGCGGCGAGTTTGTTTCCTCGATTCAGGGAAGGTGCAACCAGGCGCACCCGAGGGGGAGAGGCCACCAGCGGAGCCTTGCGTGTGATATTCAAGGTGGACTGGCTTTCGTTGCCGAAGCGATCCCAGGCTCGAACGAGTATCGGGGTCGGTTTGCCGGATGGAAGGATATCGCAAAGAATCAGGTATGCGCCGTTCCCCAAGGCGTCGGGTTTCCGGCCGTTGGCGAGGACGGAATCGACACCGCTGATGTCCTTCGCTTGGAACCGGATGGCTACCGTGGATGTCGAATTCGAAACCACGGTGTCCGTCGAAGGGGAGGTCCATTCGACCACCGGGCCCGTGGCGTCCTTGGACCTTGTGGCTTTCACCCAGTCCGAGGAGCGAACGCCCTTCTTGTCGACCAGGTCGACAGGAATCGTCGTTTCGAAGCCGTTCGCCGGTACGGGTACATCGAGGCTCCAACTCGTGTCGGAAATCCGGCGCGCGGGACGACCACCGATGCGAATCGCCGTGTCGGCGAGTCCGTTCGGGGAATTGGCGGCGAAGACCACGGTGATGACGGAATCCGTCAACGACAAATTGTTGCCGGTCTGTTGGGCGGGCGAGATTCGCGTCAATCGTGGGGAAATGAGGCCAGATTCCGGCATGCGCGCGGCACGAACAAAGGAATCCGTCCGGTTTCCTTTCTTGTCGTACGCGGCGACGCGGATCGGGGTGCTCGCACCGGTTGCGGGAACGGGAACGCGGCGCGAATAGACTCCGCCTACGCTGTCGACCCGCACCCCTTGGATCACCACGGAATCGATTCCGCTGGGATCGACGGCGCGGACCGCCACGAGCAGGAGCGAATCCGTGTTCCCCAAAATGGTGTCCGGGGACGGAGAGAGAACGGTGATCTGTGGGCCGATCTTGTCGGCCAGGGAAAGCACCTGGAACGTCGCATGGAGGGTGTCGGCATTCCCGTTCGGATCGATCATCCAAACAATCAGCTCGTAGGTTCCCGGCAAGGCGTTGCTGCTGCGGATTTTCATTTTCGCATCGACTTCGAGGGACCAGGATTTCTGGGTGCCATCGACTTGCGCGGAATAGGAAAGATCGAAGGCCTCGGAACGATCGGCCTTGGCTTGGGACACCTTCCACCCGATCCTGGAAAGTCCGGAATCACCGACGAAGGCGCCCTTCACGGCATAGGCGATTCCAGGTTCGAGGTCGGGCACGTTCAAGGTCTCCTTCGTGCGGACCGGAAACGGCGGAAAGGCGCGGACAAGATTGCTGTCGTGGAGGATCCCCATCGTCACCTGGCTGCGCAACCAGGTCTCGGCTTGCGAGGCATCGATGCCGAGCATCCAGGATTGGGCCATGTACTTGACGGGAACCCCGGCACCTAGCGCTTGCAGCAATCCCGCATGGACCACGGCGGCCGAATCCAGACCTTTTGGACAATTTTTGGGAAATCCTTGGAAGGCCGCGTCGTGGTTCAGCAATCGATTCGCGTAGAACGCCACCAAGGTGTCCTTGATCCTGGGGGAACCCGAGGGAAGCCGCTCGAGCAGGGCCAACGCGATGGAATCCGGATCGGTGGAAACGAACAGAAGGGAGGAGGCCGATCCTTCCTGCCTGAACTTGATGGTGGAGAACCGCATGCCCCCCGCCCAAGTACCCAGGTAGATGTCCTTGGATCCGGGGGCCAGGAGCATCGTTCCGACAATTTTCGTCGAAGTGATTTCCTGGCTTTGGACGACCTGCTCCGCTGCGCCGTCGAACGACCAGGTCAGGGAATCGGGTCGCTTCCAGGAGTCGACGTAGGTGATCGAGGCCGTGACGGTTTTTGGCAAGCTCGAGTCGGACTCGGTGACGCTCGACTGGCAGGAGAAAAACAGCGAAATGCCTCCCGCGATCCATGCGAACCGGAAGGGCGAGGAGATTGGCTTGATCTTCGGCAAGTTGGGATTCATTCGACGACTCGTTCTTGTTTTCCGGATGTTCGGCTTCGGGGACGATGAGCTTCGATCGGGTCGGAGCTCATGCATGGATCTTTCGTCGGCCGAAGCAGTGGATTCGTCCAATGCCATCGGCACGAGAGGGCAAAATTATTTCACGAGAAACGTCGCGTTCCACGCTTTGGATGCGTCGACCGCTTTTTTGATTTCGCCCATGGCCAGAAGTTGGGCGGCCAGATCGTTCCAACGCTCCGCGGTCATGGCGCCCACACCCAGTCTTTCGGTGTCGGGATTTTTGCAAAGCGACTGCAGTTCGCGATGCCCGAAATCGAGAACCGGCTGGTCGAGTTGCGAATTGGCCTTGCGCAGTAGCGCGTCGGTCGACTTGGCGTCCTGCAGATAACGCGCCCAGCCATCGCGGCTGGCCTGGACAATCTTCTTGACAAGTTCGGGCCGTTCCTTGAGTGTTTTCTCGGAAACCACGAGCACCGACGTGTAGGGGTTGTAGCCCAATTCCGACACGTAGAGGTTCACGGGCTTGGCGCCCTTCTGCTGGGCCACGAACGGTTCCGAAATTCCGTACGCCTGTTGCGCCCATTTTTTATCGGCAAGGAACGGGGCGACGCTTCCGGTGTAGGGCACGAAGCGCACGTTCGTCAGCGGAAGCTTCCGTTTCATGAAATTGGTGAACGGCGCCTGCGGTTCGATCGCCAAGGTGAGGTCCTTGAGTCCCGCCAGCGTCTTGATGCCGGATTCCTCGTGGACCATGATCACGCGCGGCGAGGTCTGGATGGGCGCCAGCACCGCCACCACGGGAACTCCCCGCGATCGCGCGATCAGGACTTCATCGGCGTTGGAGACGCCGAAATCCACGCGTCCGGTTGCAACTTGACGCAGCACCGGAACCCCGGGGCCGCCAGGTAGCAGCTTCACATCGAGGCCGGCGGCTTTGTAGAGGCCGTCGGCTTGGGCGGCGTAGAATCCGCCGTGTTCGGCTTCGGGGAACCAGTTGAGCGCCACGGTGGTGGCCGCGGTGCCGGTCGCGGCCATGATGCCGAGTGCAGCCAGAATTTGTCGTTTCATGGGTGGACGTCTCCCGTCGTCTGTTGGTGGATCAGTCGCCACGCGAAGGCTCTTCCAGTCGCGCCAAGACCAGCCGTGCCGCCAGTCCGGTGGACAGGAACACGGACAGGCCAAGCAGCGTGGAAGCGCCCACGCAGGCGAAAAGCAACTCGGTTTTGAGCTGCCCCGAAGATTGGAGGATCAGGTAGCCCAAACCGGGTGTCTCGGCGCCGTACCCTGCGAAGAATTCCCCCACGATCGCTCCGATCACGGTCAGTCCCGACGCGACCTTGGCGCCGGCCACGATCATGGGCACCGCGTGCGGCAGGCGCAGCTTGGCCAAGATCTGCCAGCGGCTGGCGTTGTGCAACTGGAACAACTCCAGCAGCTCGCGATCCACGCGGACAAGTCCTGTCACGGCGTTGGAAAGGATGGGGAAGACGCTGAGCACGAACGAAACCAGCACCACGCTCCCGAATCCGGCCCCGAACCAGATCACGATCAGCGGGGCAACCGCCACGATGGGCACGGTTTGCAGAAAGATGGCGTAGGGGAAAAGGCTGGCGCGAATCCAGGCGGCCTGCGCGAACACCACCGCGGCCAACGTTCCCAGCACCAGCGACAGACCGAATCCGCAAAGCGCTCCGGCCAGCGTGATCAGGCTTGCCGGGCCCAGTTCGGCCCGCGAGGCGTGGGCTTCCGCGAGGACGGCCAACGGCGAAGGGACCATGTACGACGGCACCCCCAGAAAACGCACCGCTCCTTCCCAGAGTCCGAGGAACAAGGCGAGGAACAGCAGGGGAGGTAGGACGGAATTCGTCAAGCGCGCGGTCATGTCGCGGCTCCAGACAAAAGCTGTCCGATTTCGCGCACCTTCGCCGCGAAGGCGGGTTCGCCGCGCAGGTCGGCGTCGCGGGGTTGGCCGAACTCCACCGCGGTTTGGGCCGCGATCCGGCCGGGACGCGCCGATACCACGGCGACCCGATCCGAAAGGAACGCCGCCTCGGCGACGTTGTGGGTGACAAAAATCGTCGTGAATCCCTCCGAAGTCCGCAGCCGCAGAAGATCCTCCTGCAGGCGTCCGCGCGTGATGTCGTCGAGCGCCGCGAAAGGTTCGTCCATGAGAAGGATGCGGGGTTGGCTGGCCAGGGCCCTCGCGATGGACACCCGCATGCGCATGCCGCCCGACAATTGCGCAGGCCAAGCCTTGGCGAAATCCGCCAAACCCACCCGGTCAAGCCACATGCGGGCGCGGGCTTCGCGCTCGGGCCGAGCGACTCCGTCCAGCTCCAACGGCAGCAGGATGTTGTCCAGCACCGTCCTCCAAGGCAGGAGATTGGGCGACTGGAACACGAATCCGCATGGGTGCAGACCGCGGCGGGCCGATGTCGGATTCTGTCCTGCCACCGAGATCGAGCCTTCGGTGGCGGTCAAAAGACCTGCCACCAACCGCAGGAACGTCGACTTTCCGCAGCCCGACGGCCCCACCAGGGAAACGAACTCGCCTTGATCGATGTCGATATCCATCCCGCGCAGCGCCTGGGTCCCGGACGGGAACTTCAGGCTGGCGCTTCGGGCGACCACGATGGGTTCGGTTGGATGGATGGCATTCATCTTTCTCGGAAGATACGAGAATGAGACGCAATTGCCGAGCTTGCCGGGCTGGAAAATGACATGGAAGGCAAAGGCTCGATCCCATCGAACCTTTTCATTCCGCGGGATGCCTGGAAACGAATTCCATTGCTTGAAGTTTTCATTCCGGAGACGTAAGATCAATGCTGAGATGGAGGCGGCCCTCTCCAAACCTTCCGAGGCCTGCTCCTCCATCGCCGTTTCGGCAAAAACCAGGAGACCACCCACGAAGACGGGTAAAAAAGGCTGGAGAATCGAAGCGAGGAAGCGGTGTTTTCGCCGCAACTTCAGCCGCTCCCAACGTACGAATGGAGTCGATTACGCTGATATCCTTCGGTTAGGTGGTCCGGTTTGCGCCTTTCTGTGGCCCGCATACGGATTTTTCTGTCAGCGGGTGCTAGGGCTTCAGGAGCACATGTTGATCCGGACTCTGATCGGGATCGGGTACTTCGGGCTTTGGTTGA
>JBDKGS010000020.1:0-26028 GCA_039798065.1 Fibrobacterota bacterium
TGCGGCAAGCGGCGCAAAAAGGCGCGCAAGCCATGGTGGTGATCACCAACGACGGCTGGTTCGGCAACTCGCTGGGGCCGCGCCAGCACTGGAACATCCACCGTTTCCACGCCGTGGAAAACGGAATGTCGTTTGTCCGAGCGGCCAACACGGGAATTTCGGGCGCCACCGACCGGCGCGGCATCGTCCTTGCCAAATCGGAAATGATGGCCGACACCAGCCTCGTGGTCGGCATCCCCTCCGGGTCAATATCCGTCTACGGACGGTTTGGCGGGGCCCTTGACGCCTTTCTGGCATTGTGCGCCGGCCTCGGGTTGGCCTGGCTTTTCTGGCAACCTCGCAGGCAATCGGCGGTCTGATCCATCCGGGACGGAAAACGACGACTGGCAGGTTTTGCCCGCAATCCCTAGATTTGTGGTATTATGGAGGCGAGCAGCACACGGCCCTCTTAGGTGAAAACCGGTCGTGGTCTCGTTTCTTCACTCCCCGCACCATCCTTCATTCAAGCGTTCCAATGCCAAAAATCCATCGGCTGCCAATTTTTGTCGCTCGTGATGTTTTCATCGCCATGGTCCTGCTGACCTTCGTCGCCGCCGCGTCCTTCGCGCAAGCCCCCGCGAAACCGGACACGGCTTCCGCCAAGCGCAAGTTGCTGGTGGTGGCCGTCATGCCCCTGTCGGCCCAAGGCGAAGAGGAATCGTCCGCCAAGATCCTCACCGAAGCGCTCGCCGACGAGATCCTGCGGTTGCGAAAGACCCGCGTGATGGAACGTTCCCAGATGGAAACCATCCTCAAGGAACAAGGCTTCCAGCAGTCCGGAGCCTGCGACAAGACCGATTGCGCCGTCGAGGTAGGACGCATCCTGGGAATCGATCGGATGGTGGTGGGCAGCATCGGAAAGCTCGGCACGACCCACACCCTTTCGCTGCGCGCCTTGGACGTCGCGACCGGCGAGGTCGTCGCCAGCACGCGCAAATCGTTCAAGGGCGAGATCGACCTGGCCCTCACCGAAATGATCCCCATCTCGGCCCGCGAACTCGTGAGCGCGATGTCTGGACAGAAAATGGTCGAGCTCGAGTCGCCCGAGACCCCGATGGCCGAAGTCAAGGTCTTCACCGATCCCCGCGACGACCAGAAGTACGAATACGTGCGCATCGGGAGCTTGGACTGGATGACGCGCAACATGAACTACCACGTCAGCGACTACCACGCCTGGTGCTACGACGCCGCCCCCGCCAATTGCGGTTTCCTGGGCCGTCTCTACACGTGGGACAAGGCGAACCTCGCGTGCCCTCCCGAATGGCATCTGCCCTCCGCCCGCAACTGGGATGAATTCATCGCCATCCTGGGGGGCTCGGAAAAGGCCGGAGCCTACCTGCGCGCTCCCAAAGGCTCACGCGACAACTCGCTGTTCAAGGCGCGCCCGGCCGGATTCCGCGATCAGGACGGCAACTTCATGGGCAACGGCAGCTTCGCCATCTGGTGGACGTCCTCGGACAGCGACTCCGCACAGGCCTACGCGAGAAGCCTCGATTTCGGCACCGGCTCCACCACCATCGACGCGGCCCCCAAGGCCGAAGGACACTCGGTGCGTTGCGTGCGTTGAATCGGAGTGTCCCATGCGCACCCATCGCGCGTTTTGCGGTGGGATGCCCATCGATCTTGAGGTTCGCGCTCCTCGCGACGGTCTGCTCCGGTGCGATCCATGCGGAAAGCTGGATCCGTGTGAACCGGCTTGGTTGGATTTCTGGCGCACCTCAGAAGGCCACGATCCTCTCCGAACAGAATTTGACCGGCAAGCCCTGGACTCTGCTCGACGGAACGGGCAAGCCCGTCGCCACCGGCGCCATGCCGTCCAGCCTTGCCGGAAATTGTCCTCAAAACCCCATGCCCTACGGTGCCGTGCTCTCGTTCGCGCTCGCGGACACCGGCACGTATCGACTGGTCGTTCCAAACGCAGAACCCGCGTCGATCCGCGTGACCCGCGACGGATTCGATTTCCTCGCACGGCAATCCCTGAGGCATCTGCGGCTCATGAGGTCGGGACCCGAGCAGTTCCTGTTCCGGCACCCCAGCCACCTGGGCGATTCGGCATCGCCCCTGCGATTTCCAACCGACGACTGGAGCCTGGGTACCTGGAGACGCGACCCCTCGCGTCGCGCGGCGAATCTTGTCGGCGGCTGGTACGACGCCGGCGACCAGATCAAATTCACGCTGACCATCGCCTACACCACCTACTTCCTGCTGCGCGCCTGGGAGGCGAACCCCGACCTCCAGGCGCGTTGGCTTTCCCCTTCGCCGCTGCCCGACATCCTCGACGAAGCGGCCTTCGGTCTCGATTACCTCGCCAAGACCATCGTCGACGATACGACCTTCGTCATCGAAGTCGGCGACGGACGCGACCACAGCCAGGGCGCCCGTCTGCCGGAAAACGACAAGTTGGACGGAATCCGTCCGGCGTTGGCCGCGCTGTCACCGGCCCAGATGGGCTCCACCGCCGCCGCTCTGGCGCTGGGTGCGCGGGTGTTCAGGAAACAAGGCCACTCGACACGGGCCAGGAAATGGGAAAAGAAGGCGCGCCAGCTGCATCGGATGGCCACGCGCCCCGGTGCCCGTCGCCAAAGCGCCTATTGGAAGGACCATGTCAACGATCTGTACCGCGACGTGGATCCCTTCGACAACCTGGCCTTGATGGGCGTCGAACTGTTCCGCACCACCACGGATTCCGCCTATTTGCGCGACGCCATCGCCTGGTCGGACTCCACCAGGCGACTGCCGCGTTCGGATTGGGACGAGATGGGGATCAGCTGCGCGCTTCTGCTTTCCCCGCACCATCGAGCAGCGACGGAAATCGTCAAGTCGACGCTGCGCCAGGCCCGGGATTGGTCGCGGCGCAACGCCGGACTCTGGGGCTACCCCGAGGCCCCCGTGTGGTGTCCGCTCCAGAACTGGTCGGCATTCGGAGCCGAGGCCCTGGTGGCCTCCGGCACCGTCGACGAGGCAGCGTCGGCGGAATTCGCCTGGGACGTGCTCGATTACACGCTGGGGCGCAACCCCTGGGGGGTGTCGTTCTTCATGAGCCCCGACATTCCCGGCTGCGCCAGCAACATCTTCAACCCCATCTATTTCCTGAACCGACAATTTCCGACAGGCGCCATCGCCGAAGGTCCCGGAAGCGGCGGGCTGCATCGCGAGCTATCGACCTGGTTCCACTTGGAGCCGAACGAACCCACAGCCCGCTTCAACACCGATTCCATCGTGTTCTTCGACAACTCGACCGACTTCCAGACCATGGAAACCGTGATCGGCCAGCAGGCTTCGTTTCTCTACCTGCTGGCGGTGGTCACCAAGGCGTCGAACGGCTCGGCAAGAACCGACCGGCATTCCCCGTTCGAACCGAAGTCCGATTCGGCCAAGTCTCCCGACGCTCTAGACAGAATTTGACCAGCAACGAAGATCAGCCCGCCAACACGCCCTCGGCGGTGATCGCCACGGTGGGCTGGAGCATCTTGGAGACCGAGCAGTACTTCTCCATGGACAGCTCCACGGCTTTCTGCACCTTGGCCGCATCCAGGTTCCCGTAGGCCACGAAGCGCAGGTGGATCTTGGTGAATACGGCGGGAACCGCGTCGGCGCGCTCGCCCTCCACTTCCACTTCCAACCGTTCCAATTCCTGTCGCTGCTTCTTCAGGATATGGATCACGTCGATGGAACTGCACGAAGCCAACGCCGAAAGCAGCGTTTCCATGGGGCGCAATCCGGCGTTCTCGCCGCCCATGTCGGCGGGGCCGTCGATGGTCGAGCTCGCGCCCGAACCGTTGGTGGCGGTGAACTTCACCGGTCCGCTCTGCACCAGTTTGATCTTCATGTTGGCTCCCATCACGCTCCCCCTCGGACAGATTTTGGAAACAAGTCGCTCGAAAGATACCGATCGCCCTGGTCGCACAGCACGAACACGATCACGCCGCTTTCCAAGGTGCTCGCCAGACGGCATGCCGCCGCGCAAGCGCCGCCCGCCGACACGCCCGTGAACACCCCTTCGCGACGCGCCAGGAGCCGCGCCATTTCTTCGGCGTCATCCTGCGTCACGTCCATGGTCACGTCCACGCGCGATGGCTCGAAGATGGCGGGAAGGTATTCCTTGGGCCAACGGCGGATGCCCGGAATCTTGGCGCCTTCGGACGGTTGCACGCCCACGATCTGGATGGACGGATTCCGTTCCTTCAGGAAGCGCGAGGTGCCCATGATGGTGCCGGTGGTGCCCATCGCCGACACGAAATGCGTGATGCCAGAATTTGTCTCACGCCAGATTTCGGGCCCGGTGGTCTCGTAGTGCGCGCGCCAGTTGTCGGCGTTTCCGAACTGGTTGAGCATGAGCACACCACCTTTGGCCACCTGGTCGTGCGCGTAGTCGATCGCCCCTTCCATGCCCACCGCGGCTGGCGTGAGCGTCACCTTGGCACCGAACGCTTCCATGGTGGCCACGCGCTCGGCGGTGGAATTTTCCGGCATCACCAGCTCGATCTCGTACCCCTTGATGGCGGCGATCATAGCCAACGCGATTCCGGTGTTTCCACTGGTGGGCTCGATGATGCGAACGCCCGGCTTGAGTTCGCCACGACGCTCCGCGCCCTCGATCATGAACTTGGCCGCCCGGTCCTTCACCGAAGAACCCGGATTGTTGCCCTCCACCTTGCCAAACAGTCGCACGCGCGGATTGGGGCACACCCGCGCCAACTCCACCAACGGCGTATTTCCCACAAGATCGACGAGGTTCATTTCATCCTCCAACAAACCACTGCGACAACCAGCTTGCCCGATCGCCTCCAACGCTATTTCACAATCTACATACCATCCATATATGTTTTGTAGTACATTCTTTTCAGAGACACAAATCAATCGTCTGCCGGAGGCTGCGACCAATGAGCGAGAACCTGTTCGATTCCATTCCCAACGCCGAATCTTCCAAGGTCCTGGAACGCAGCCGCGAACGCGGCCAAGCCGACAACACCCCGTACGCCGGAAGCATCTTCCCCGACGAGGCATGGACGCTTTTCCAGCGCGGCGACGCGGTGATCGTGGACGTGCGCACCGCCGAAGAACTGGTCGACGTGGGTGCCGTTCCCACCGCTCCCCACGCCGCATGGGCACTCGCCCCCGCCATGACAAGAAACGGCAACTTCGTGCAGGATCTGTCCAAGGTCGCCAAGCCCACCGACAACATCCTTCTGCTGTGCCGCAGCGCCCGCCGTTCCGCCGCCGGAGCTCAAGTCCTCGCGCAGGAAGGCTGGCCCAACGTCTTCAACATCCTGGAAGGACTCGAAGGCACCGGAGCCGGAGACGGTTGGCTGATGCGAGGACTTCCGACCACGCTGGACTGACGTCGTTGGTGGGGGACGTCTCCCCCTGGCCTTCCGCCCTGCGGGCTCAGGCACACCCCCTCTCCGCTGCGCGGGGCTTATCGTCGCTGACATTTTTTGTTTTTCAAACTCGCGTTTGGGCTTTTGTTTTGCAGGTTGCCGCCTGCAAGGGATTCACAGGGGCGCGACCCGGCGCCCCCGTGACCCCCGGCGGGCCAAAGGGCCAGTGCGGGCCCTTTGGAATCCCGCACCCAATGGGGCCGCTGCTTACGGGCCGCCACAAAGGGATTCGCCTCCATCGGCCTTCCTCGGCCGATGGTCTGGTTGGCGGCCCTCCATGAAACGCGGCCCCCTTGGGAAACCCCCGACATCGCTGACTGATGCCGTTTTTTGTCTTATGCCAGCGTAGCCGGAATGCCGGCACCTGGACAATATCTGGCTGTCACCGAATGCGGGACACATCTGAGGCCAGCGGCTATGGGTGGCTCGATGAATCCTTGGGAAGCTTGAGTAAGCTGGCTTCGTAGAAGACGCTGTCACCCGCTCGAAATTGTCGGGATGCTCCCTCGCGCAGGGAGAATTGCGTTCGCGCCACGTTCTTCGAGTTGTCTTTGACTTTGTGGTAGGTCCACCTGCAATCGAAAATAATGTCGATGGAATCGTGGGTGGCCGACGGCACCCGATCGAGTCCTTCGCACCCGGTCAAACAATTGGCGTGATGATCCCATCCCACCGGACAATCGGGGCTCATGCAGTCACGCATCACGCACTGCGTCCATGAGCTGCCCGATACACTCTCCATGAGCTCCATTCCCCCGCAATCGCGCCCTTTGCGCCCCTTGGCCTTGGCAACAGGCTCGGTGCGGACGAATTCACGTGTGGTATCGACAACCTGGTAGTAGGCAAGATTTGTCGTGTGGGTCACGGTGTCTTCGTGGAAGGGCGTCAACAGACGCTCGCGCAGAACATGGCTGGGGTTCCGTTCCACCTTCCCGAAAACCATCGTGGTGCAGATCTTCCTGTCCACGAAGAAGCGGCACCCTGCGGTGATCGACGACTCTTGGACCACGCCGCACCGTTTGGTATCGCGGGGCTGAACGGTCGCAGCACCCATGACGGCAAGCGACGCCAAAAAGACCAAAGCCAGGATCCTTATCACGGCACCACGAACGTCATCGCGCTCCGGTTGCCGGTTTCTGTCACGCGCTCCACCAACCAGGCGCCGCGAGTGGCGGAAAATGTCGCGGTCGCTCCCTTCGACGTCGCGATCGCGCGCCCGGTCAGCGACCGAAGCGTCCATGTCGAAGCGGTGGCGGCGGCCACTTCCACGACAGCACCGCGCCGGACCAGACGGAATCCGTCAATGGCGCCGCGCGAGCGCTTCACGCCCACTTCCTGCGGGAATTCGTTGGCATGGGCGATGGTAGCCGCGCCCAGCAGGAAGTTGGCATTGTGCGGGAGCCACTGCTCCACCCATCTCCAGTTGGCCACGGCTCCATCGTTGTTGAAGACGGGTTCGCCGTTGGTATCGCTGACCGAAGTGATGCCGTTGCAGATCCCGCCGACACGATTCGTCCCACCGTTGTAGGCGGCGTAGTCGCCTCCGTTCACACCGAACATGAAGTTCATGTTGGATGTGTTCTTGCCCACCACCCAATCCAAGGGCGCGATCACTTCCTGCGAAAGCCAATCGGTGGCGTTGAAATTCCAGCCATCCCCTGCGTTGCGACCGGCCATCAGCAAACCGGCAGCCATCGAGCCCAAGCGAGCATTCTCGCCTTGCCACCAGTAACCGGTTTCGTTCTTGTGGGGCATGAAGAACTGCGCCCGCGACGGAACTTTCGTCGGTTCGACAGGAATTGGATCGGCATCCTTGGTGCCCGTGACGGTCATCTCCAGAATGGAATAGCCACCGTATTGAAGGGCGCGTTTGCGGCATTCGATCTTGACGTACCGAGCCCAGACGCTGTCGGTGATCTCGATGGTCTCCTTGCCACCCTTGCCAGTTTCTGTCGAGGCCACCGTGGTCCAGTTCGACGTGTCGGCACCAGCCACCTTCACCACATAACTGGTCGCGTAGGCGCCTTCCCACGAAATGGTCATCTGGCTGAGCAGGAATTTCCCGGCCAGATCCACGGCCAAGGTCGCCTGGTAACCGCCCAAGTCGGCAGGCAGACCGGAACGATATGCCGACCACCTGTGGCCCTGATCGGCTACTCCATCGAACGCATTGCCCGCACCGTTGCTTCCTTCCACTTCGGTGGCCCATGCCTTCTTGCCCAACGCCACGTTGCCTGGCCCGCCGACACCGCTTCCGGTCGCGACCACGGGTGCCAGCGGCGCGTACATGCGCGGATATACGAACGGATTCGCGACTTGCCGCGTGAGAGAATGGTACCAAGCCACCGATTTCGCCAAGGCCTGTTGGATGCGCATCGACCGTTCCGAACCGGGATCGACATTCACGTACATCGAGAGCGCCATGAGCGGCAGTCCTTCGTCCACACCGTGGAAGAAGGGACGCGTGGTCGCATCGCTGACGAACCAGCCTTCCGGATTTTGTCGTGCCACGATGCTGTCGGCACGCTCGGCCGCAGCCACGATGTACACGGGATTGGATGTGGCCAGAAACAGCTCGAGCCCTGCGATCAATGCGCAGTAGTGATCGATGAGGTTCTCGCGGCCATCGTCGGCCCAACGGCCCTTCTTGGCCATCAGATGCTCGAAGCCTCGTTGCGCCCCCGCCAGATAATCGGCCGGTTCGAATTCGCCCTTCACACCGGTCCGCGCCGCCAACGCCAAAGCGGCGATGGCCATGCCACCACCTTCGCGCCATGCGGCCTGGTAGTCGGAAGTGGGATTGCCTTGCGACGCCGAATCGCCCACCCAAGCGCAAATCGTTTTTGGATTGCCACCCGACCACTTCTCGCGGAACACATTGATGTAGAAGTAACCCGCCGTGTCCTGCACCCGCAGCAGATAGTCGGCGCCCCAAGCAGCCTCCGAAGCGATCTTGTCCTTGAAGGATTCTGTCGTGGCCGGAGCCAGCAAACGGGAGCGCATCACCGACCACGCCACCATGGGGATCTGCTGCGGGTTCATGAAATTCGCATAGTTCAGATGGCTCAGGTACTTGCCATCGTCGCCGGTGGCGTCGTTCCATCCGCCGCGAACATCGTGCGTTCCTCGTGCCGGTTGTCCGTAGTACCCGATCTTGGCGTCGCCTTCATCGGTATTGCGCATCGCCGTGAAATACCCAACCACCGCCGGTCCTGCGGTGCGAAGCAGATTGTTGCGCCGCACCAAGAACGACGCGGTGTCGCCGGTGGGTTTGGTCACCAGTTTGAGAAGCCCGCTGTCGGAAATTGTCGAGAAATCCAACACCTTGAAACCAGCCTTGCCCCAGCCCGGCACGGTCACCAACGGCCCCGCAGCCCCGGACAACAGCGAATTGCCACCAGCATCGAGAATGTCGAACCCGGTCACCTCGACCACTCCGGCCGCATTGCGAACCACTGCGGTCTTGGGACCGGTCAATTCGTAGCCAAGACGATTGATCAGCAATTCGTCGGCGGCGAACAAGGGACAGAAAGCGAGGAAACTCGCCCGCAACAAGGAAACGTTCGGCATGGACACATGAATACTGCCCCCACCAGGATTTCGCTGGAGGATTGTGCACCAATCGATCCAGAAAGGTCGTCGCGGCATTGGCGGAAATGCATTTTCCTAGACAATGATGACCATCCGAAACGCATTGCTGGTCCTTTTGGCCTCTCCGCTTGCCGCCCTGTGCCAGATCGAGGCCTTGGGTACCGTTGTCGATGCGGGAAGCGAACTCCCGGTCCCGAAAGTCAGGATGTTTTCGGCAGACTCCACCTTCCTCGGGTCGTCCAACGATCAGGGTCGATGGGAACTGCGCGTCAACCGTCCCATCGAGGTCACTTTCCGCAAGGAGGGGTATCGCGACCAGATTCTAGCCCTTGCCGACCTGACCGACCTCCTCGACGTGGTGGTCGACCTGGAGCCCATGGGAAAAACCTTGGAAGCCCGATCGGTCAAAGGCAAAGGCGGCTCCAAAACGGTCCAAGTCGGCGCCATCGCCACCATCGAGCAGATGTCGGGCATGCGGATGGATCTGCAGGAGCATTTGCGCAATCTTCCCGGCGTCTCGGGCGTCCGCGAATTTTCGTCCGAGATTTCCATTTACGGCTCGCGTACCCACGACGTATCGCACGTGCTGGGTCCTTTCCAAATCCCCAATCTGCGCCACCTCGACTTTTCCTTTCCCGGCAACCAAAGTGTCTTGAGCCCACGGGTGCTCCAGGGCATCTCCGTGGAGCACGACCCGACCAAAGGCCCGCTGGAGCAAGGATTGGCCAGCGCACTTGTGTACCAACCGCTGAGGCCTCCCACCGACCGCTACGATGCCACCCTATCGTGGGGGCTCACCAACCGCGAGCTGAACATCACCGGACCGGTGAACAATGGCACCTTCGTGGCTTCCGGACGCTGGTTGGCACCTTCCAGCCTGAATCATCTGGCGGACCGTTTCTTCGTTGGGCCACGCGATCAAGACCCTGCATCGCCCAAAGACACCTCCACCATCGCGACCTCTCGCATCGATCTGACGGCGTTTGACGGCTACGCCCGCGTGGAGCAGGGAATCGGGCCATTCGCGGTCAGTTTCACCGCCCTGGGGGCCTCCGACGACCATTCCGTGTCGCTTTACACCCATCGCAGCGATGGCTCGCAGGGTTACCAGTCCATCCAACAGGGCTCCAAGCTGGATCTGGTGACGTTCGCCGACGCCCAAGGTGAACTTGCTTCGGGATGGCTTCAGATGTACGCTGGCGGCGTGTTCGGCTCGCAAGGCCTGCAGATGAGCGACACGTTGCTGCGCGACTCGGGCGAAGCGACCGCGTCCGACTGGTCGGCCACGACTCTCGATCGCTCGGATTGGCGAGCGGGTGCAGCCTTCCGACCCAATGGACAAATTTTGGGAATGGACCCGGAGATCCTGGCGGCGGTGGATCTGATCGAAGAGAAGCGCGAATTCGGCAAAGGCTTCTTCTACGGCGGTGCCAGCGGGAAGATCGTCGAGAACCGTCCCCAGTTCGGCGGCTTTCCCATCAGCACCGATTTTTCGTACCTCCGTTCGCGCTCCGCCTTCAGGCTGCGCGGCAAAGCCGACAAGACCGAATGGGGCTTGGCCGCGGGTGGGCTCTGGACGCAGGACGCGGGTTTTGGCACCGAAGCCACCGCCTCGTTGATGGGCCCCTGGGCGGGATTCGGCTGGCTGGCCAACGCCTCGATGCGCTCGAGCGAAGCCACGGAGGCGGTTTCCCTCGGCCGACTGGGAGTCCGACAAATTTTGTCCAAGGAATTGAAGGTTGGCGTGGGCCGGACGATCGGGCCGATCGAACTCACGGCGACAACCTATTGGCGCGGCATCGAGAATCCAGAGCTTCCCAAGGCCGACTTCCTCTGGATCCTGCCCAATTTCCGTCACGCCAAGGACGCCTCGGTGCTGGGCGGCACCTTGCAAGCCAAATGGACCAGTTGGCACCCGCTCCAGATCCAAACCAATTTGTCCCGCGTGCAGGGCGACTACAACATGGCCGACGGCTCCACCATGGAATGGGAAGCCAACCGCGGCTTCGACGCCTGGACCTTGTTCAAGATCCACCCCCGGACCGACACCATGGTTTCCATCATCCTTTCGCACTCGGCAAGCCTGGGCAAGCCCTACTACAACTACCGCATCGACACGCTGGGCCGGACAATTTCCGTCCAAGCCGATCCCGCCGCGCCCGATGGCGCGAAAGTGCGCAACCAGTTCCGCACCGACATCCGCACCGAGCTGCAGATTCCCACCAATCTGGCTCCTTTCCGCCAGCTCCGGTTCTACGCCGAGGTCCAGAATATCTTCGGACAGTTCGACGGCGATTGGGCGCGCGTGCTGGGCGGAAGCAACTACAGGGCCCGCTCCTGGACCCCCGTGAGCCACACAGACCTGCGCAAGGAAGGCGAGCAGTACGTGGTCAAGCAGAGCGCGCTGGAAGGCGCCGACCCGCTCTACGCCAGCGGCACAGACCTGTTCATCTCGTTCGGCATCGAAGCCCGCCTGGGCTTCTGAGAGCACGTTGAGCTGGATCCTTCTCGCCCTGGTCTCGGCATTCCTGCTGGGCTTCTACGACGTCGCCAAGAAGGCGTCGGTGGATGGAAACGCGCTCTTCGGAACGCTTTTCCTGTGTTCGTCGGGAGGGGCCTTGCTTGTCGTGCCAAGTCTTGTCGTCACCCTGATCGACCCTGCGCTGGCGCAGCGCTGGCACATGCTGGTCCCGAACCTGGGCACCCACGGACAAATTCTGGTATTGGTGAAGACAGGAATCGTCACGTTGTCGTGGACGCTGTCCTTCATGGCTCTCAAGCATCTTCCCATCAGCATCGCGGGGCCTGTGCGCGCCACGGCACCCATCTTCGCCCTTGCCGGGGCCATCACGCTGTTCGGTGAAATGCCCACCGCCCGGCAATGGGCGGGAATATGCCTGATCCTGGCGAGCTACTGGGCCTTCAGCGTGCTGGGTCGCAAGGAAGGCATCCACTTCTCGCGCAACAAGTGGATCTGGGTTCTGCTCGCCGCCACCGTGGTCGGGTCGGCGAGCTCGCTTTGGGACAAGAACCTGCTGCAACGACAAAAACTGGATCCGTGGGCCATGCAAGTCTGGTTCTCGCTGTACAACGCCCTCCTGCAAGGTTGCCTTTGGGCGGCCTTCGGACGCGGCGAACGGGGTACATCGTTCCAATTCCGATGGAGCATGCTGGCCGTGGGTCCACTGCTGCTTTTGGCCGACATGGCGTATTTCAGGGGATTGTCCGATCCCAATGCGTTGATCTCGGTGGTGTCGTCTGTGCGGCGCACCAACGTGGTGGTGAGCTTCGTGATCGGAAGCCTGGCCTTCCGCGACAAAAATCGTCGCAAGAAGGCGGTGGCGCTGGTGGGCGTGGTGGCAGGGTTGTTGTTGCTGATTTGAGGAACGGCATCCGGCCACCCGGTTCGTGGCATCAAGTGATGCCGTATTCCTTCAATTTTCGGTACAAGGTCGCCTCGCCGATCCCAACCAAATCCGCTGCGACCCTTCGGTTGCCACCGCTGGCTTGAATCGCCCGAAGAATCGCGTTTTTTTCCAGTTCGTTCAGGGAGTAGATCTGGTCCTGTCCGAAATCGGACACCGGCTCGTTGGATTCCGCGTTTCCTCCCAGAATGTCGTTGATGGTCAATTCTTCGCCATCCGCCAGATTGAGCGCTCGTTCGATGCTGTTTTCAAGCTCGCGAATGTTACCAGGCCAGGGATACGCTCTCAGTTGGCCCATGGTGTCCATCGAGACGATTCCCGGTTGATTTCCCACGATGGCGTGCTTGGTCAGGAAAAATTCCACCAACGCGGGGATATCGGATTTTCGTTCGCGCAACGGAGGCATGGTGATGGCCACCACGTTCAATCGATGGAATAGATCTTCGCGGAACCTTCCCGCCTTGACTTCGACGGCCAAGTCCCTGTTGGTGGCCGCAACCAGCCTTGCTTCGAAGGGGACGTAGTTCGCGCTTCCAACGGGTCGGATCTGCCGTTCCTGCAAGACACGAAGCAGCCTGCTTTGCGTCTCCAGAGGCAATTCCCCGATCTCATCGAGAAAAACCGTCCCCTTACCTGCGATTTGGAACAGCCCCATTCTACGGGAAACCGCTCCGGTGAATGCCCCTTTTTCGTGGCCGAACAATTCGCTTTCCAAGACCGAATTGGAGAGACTTGCGCAATCGATCACCTGGAACGGTTCTCCCGCTCGCGGCCCCAGATAATGGATGGCTCGAGCCGCCATCTCCTTGCCGGTACCGGATTCGCCTTGGACAAGAACTGTCGTATTCGACCTGGCCACCTTCGCGATGGTCACCAGGATCTGCGACAACCCCGTGGAAGAACCCACCAACGAAAACGGACTCGCCATCCCCTGGAGCTGCTTGCGAAGCGATTCGTTTTCTCGCCGCAACGAACGTTCAGCAAGGATGGTTCGGACGCGATTCCGAAGTAGTTCGGGCTCGAATGGCTTTTCGATGTAGTCCCGGGCCCCTAGTCGCATGGCCTCCACGGCTGGCTGGAGATGGTTGCTCGCCGAACAAACCAAGGTGGGAAGTTCCGGTCGTCGCGCATGCAGCAAGCGCAGCAGTTCCAGCCCGCCCAACACGGGCATGATGAGGTCTAGGATCGCCAAATCGACATCGACCCCGTCGTCGATCAGAATGCGCCTTGCCTCCTCGCCATTCTCCGCTTCGAGGATCTCCTCGAAGTCATCGTCGAGATAACCTCGAAGAATGGCTCGGTTCGCCGGGTTGTCATCCACGACCAGAAGGGTTCTACCGATTTTCATCTTGTCGCTGATTCTCCCAAAATCGAAGGAGACCGGCAAGGACTCTCTCGGTTCGAGAGAGTCTGTGACCGACAACATCGGTCATCCAGGCTTGCCCACCGATTGGCACGGCGATGGCTTCCATGAGGTTTACACGAAACCCAAAAACTGGAGGCCCGGGATGAATTACGACGAAACGGTAGTTGTGCTGGACGATGATCCAGGCACGGCATTCTACCTCAAGACTTGCATCGAAACCCTCGCCACCAACTGGACCGTCTTCGCGGTCCAGAACGCGGAGGAAGCCATCCAAATCCTGACCGAACATCCCATCTCGTGTCTGGTCACGGATCTGGCGATGCCCGGCCAGGATGGTATGGAAACCGCTCGTCAGGTACGATTGCTGGAAGAACGCACAGGAACTCTCCGGTTCGTGCTCATGCTGACGGGAACCAAGCCCGACGCCAAACTCGAGGCATTGGAGCTGGTCAACGATTTCATCACCAAACCCGCCGACCCTCGGGAAATGCTGGTCCTGTTGAAGCAGGGAATGCGGATGACGAGGCGGTCGGTCGACATGTGGAACCGCAATTGCGAGTTGGGAAAGCTTGCCAATACGGATTCATTGACCGGTCTATCGAATCGCAGACACGGATTGGAGGTTCTGGAAAAGGAGCTTGAGCGCTGGAGGCGAACCGGTGATTCGCTCTCGATCCTGCTTCTGGACCTGGATCATTTCAAACAGGTGAATGACAGATTCGGTCATGAGTCCGGCGATGTGGTCCTGAAGCACGTGTCCCTGTGCATGCAGGAATTCCTCCGGCCATTCGATACCGTCATCCGCTGGGGAGGCGAGGAATTCCTGGTTGTACTTCCCCATACAGATCAGGCTAGCGCCTTGGTGGTGGGCGAGCGGCTGCGACTCCGCGTCCGCACCCCGGTTCCCTTGCCGGACGGCAAGATCTCGATCTCGATCAGTATCGGCATGGCAGCGGTTTCCACTCCTTTGGAAAGCGTCGAAACCATCGTAAACAACGCCGACCGAGCTCTCTATCATGCCAAGAACCAGGGCCGCAACCAAGTGGTCGCGGCATCCAACCTTCCCCCTGAATCCCAATTCGGAATCACATCCTCGGACGAAAGGGAGTTTTGTCCATGAACACAACGAATCGAATCCCAATCCTTCTTGTTGGATCCTTGAGCTTGCTCCAGTCGTGTCGATTGATGGAAATCCCAAGCGAATCGGCTGTCGTAATCGGATCGACCAGCCAGGTCCAATCACCGGTTGGATTCAGCTTTTCCATGATGGAGCCCCGCGCGTTCAGCGTACAGGTCTCGACACCGGCAGGGTTGCCGTACCCGGAGGCCGCAGTGCACCTCCTCTCCGCATCGGGAGACCTCATCGAAACCCAGCCGACCAACGACTTGGGCACGGCCATGTTCAGAGCCTCCGCTCCCGAAGGGTATCTACGAGTGTATGTGGACGCTGCGGGCATCCCCAACGAGACGCTCTCCATCTCCGCGACCTCACCTTCGCTGGCGATCCCGGAAGCGTTCTCCGCTCGGGCCGCCGCGGCAGGTTCCCCTAACGCCTTCGCAGGCAGGGAGCAGTCATGGACAATTCCTGTCACAATATCGAGCGGTCTTCCCACAGGGATCGACGCGACTCGTCGTTCCGAGGTCACTGGAAGTTTCCTGGCCGATGTGAACTTCGCCTTTCCCGAACAAAGCCGGGTACAGGACAAACATCCGGAATACATCCAAGCGGGGAACACGGAAGAGATCCTGCTGTCCGATTCCGCTGAAATGATCCTGACGTTCCTTCACGAAGGTGCCGGGTATCGGAATTCGTTCGGATACTACGTCGTTCCACCCAACGGAACCATCAGCTCCGCAAGCACCCTGGACAAGCGCATCCTGCTACCCAACGCCTCCCTCCAAGGATCCGGTGGAGCCCTGGTGGCTGGCGACAGAATCCGTCTGGGAAATTTTTCGGCCGGCACCAGGATCGGGTTCTTCCTGATCGCCGACGGCTGGACCGGCACCCGGGTGGATACGAGCGGAAAACCGACCTACTACTCACGATCGGCTTTGAACCCCGAAAGCGACGAGGCCAGCCGCCATCACATGGCCATGCTCCTCCACCAAGGAACCGGAAAAGCCGTACTTGGATTCGAGGACCTGAACAGGAACAGCTCCGGATGCGACCACGATTTCAACGATGCGCTCTTCACCGTCTCCTGGAATCCCTTCGCAGCCATCAAGACCCAACAGTTTGCTCCACTTCCGAATAGGACGGATTCCGACCAAGACGGGATCAGCGACAACGTGGACGAGTTCCCCTTGGACGCATCCAGAGCCTTCAACCGGTATTTCCCCTCCGATACGGGCTGGGGAATCGCCGCGTTCGAGGATCTTTGGCCGCGCCTGGGAGATTTCGATTTCAACGATCTGGTGGTCCGATATCGAATCCGTGAAACCAAGAACTCCAAGCAGGAGGTTCGCGACTTGGACATCACACTCCTACCCGTGGCGGCCGGTGCGAGCCTCCATTCCGGTCTTGCGGTCGGTTTCGGAAGTCTGTCGAGCGCGCCGGAGTCTGTCCTGGTCCGTGCTGGCGGCCGAGTGGTTCTCTCCCCGCTCCTGAGATCGAGTTCGACTGGCGAAACCGTGTTGCGCGCCACCAAAGACGCCTTATCTCTGTTTCAGGGTGGTGGCGGACAAATGATCAACACCAGGTCCGGAGGCGTTCGCTACGGATCCGACACGATCCACGCCCGTGTGGTCTTCCAAAAAGCGGTCGCCCTCCCCGATCCCCCTTACGATCTGTTCCTGTTCCAGACCGCCGATTCCGCCCATGAAATCCACTTTCCGGATCGCAAGGGAACCAACTCGGCGAAACGATCCCTCTATCGCACCAAGGACGACAAGACGGATTCCGTCAACGGCACCTGGTACCGCAGCGCGGGGAATCTGCCCTGGGCGATCAACATGCCGGGCGATTGGCGCTACCCGTTGGAAGGCGTCGACATCCTCCAGGCGTATCCCCATTTTTCGGTGTGGATCAATTCGAACGGAAGGACCAACCTCGATTGGTACGTTCGCCCCAGCTCGGACAGGCTCGTGTCACCCTGACACCGCATCACAAAATCTGTCTGCTCCTCGAAACACCCTTGTCGGGAACTTCCCCGCCAAGGGCGTTCCTGTTTTCATCCACACCACGGTGGCGAGTCCAACGCTACACCAGGTGCACAACCGAATCACCTGTACTTGTGGGTTCGGTGACGAACTCCGAATCCGGTAGGTTTCATCGGCAACTCTCGAGCGACCTTCGAGTCTCCAGGCAATCTCCGTCCTGGCTCGACGAAGATCGAAAGGTCGGCGGAAACCGGAATGGGGAATCGTGGATCGGTTCCAATTCCCATTGGGCAGCCATTCCAACCTCGGATTGGATCAGGCTTGCTTCGCCACCAGATGGCGATGGATCCAAACCACTCGCAGCACATCGAGCACGAAGCGGGTTCCATGCACGATCGGACGCACATGGCTCCCCTCGCGGGAGCTCCACGAAATCCGAATTTCGTTTACCCGAACACCCAGCTTTCTTGCGCAAAAAATCTGTTCGAAATCGAACGCGAAACCATCGACTTGCCGGTGGTCGCATAGGCGCTTGGCTGTCGGGGCCGACCACGCTTTGCACCCGCATTGGCTGTCTTCGATGCCTCCCAAAAGTCCACGAGAAACCATCGTGGAGGCCCAGGAAAGAATCCGTCTCATCCTGGAGCCATCCGTCCGGTCACCGGCCACGGCACCTCTTACCCCGATGACGATCCCGTCGCAATCCCTGGCCCGTTCGACGATCCGGTCCACATCGTCCATCTCCACGGGAACGTCGGCGTCGATCATGATCCGAACCTCCCCGGAAGCGGCCAGAAGGCCGGATGCGACGGCCGCGCCTTTCCCCTTGCGATCCAACCGGAGGCAAACCGGAACCACTCCCTCCGAAAGGGCGAGTGTGCGCGACGATTCCAGGGTTCCATCGTGCGATCCATCGTCGCAAAGGACCAATTCGGCACCGCGAGCCCGGCACCAACGGAAGAGTCGGGGCAGATGCTCGCGCAAGCGATTCGCTTCGTCCCGCATGGGCACGATCACCGAGAGGTGGGACATGCAGCCTCCCTGGGAACCAACAGTCGAACCGATCCCGACCGGGAACAGACACGTGTGGAATCCCGCACCCAATCGACGAGCTCCCTCGACCAGAATGCAGAGGTCGTGTCCGACATGTCGGGATCTGTCAAGATGGCCCAACGCTCGGATCGCAAGCGCTCCAGCACATAACCGCCCGGAAACACCCCGACCTTGGACAACCCCTGCAGCAGATGGGGATCGTCGATCGCCAAGGTCTTTCCGGCTCCGAGGACGGACAAGGCGTCGGAGGTCAGAATCGGCCGATCCACCGCGCGCAGGATCTCCATCCGCCGAGTCGATTGCTCCGCCTGTTCCAACAGTCCATGCCACCGGGGAACCTGGACAAAAATCGTCTGCAACCACAGCGCCACCACGACACCGGAGGGGATCCGACGCGACTGCGCCCCTATCACCATGGAAAGGAACCAGGATGCCGACAGCAACCAATTCAGGTTCGCACCGGTCCTCGCCAGAGAAAGAAAAGCAAGGACAACGATCACTGGCACCACACCTCGCAAAGCAGGATGCGTCGTTCGCCAATAAACGAGTGCCAGGATCGGCAAGGATAGCGGGGCGATTCGCAAGGAAAGATCGACCACCTGCCCAAAATTCAACGGTGTCTTCCCGGCCATCGAGAGGTTTTCGAAAGCCGAAGCACCGTCCAGCAGAGCGACGCACCCAACCACCACGACAGCCCCCATCGAGGCCGCTCCGATCCAGGCTCCGATCGCCTGCCTGCCGGCACGCGCCGACACCAACGATGCGAGCCCCCACAAGACCGCCTCGGGACCCGAGGTGGGCCGGATCAAACTCGAGAGCATCGCCAACATCCCGCCCATGGCGATCGATTTCCAATTCCCCCCAAGCTGCAGACACCACCCCAAGACCGCGACCAGCAAGGCGGGAGCATCGCAGCGATCGACGCCGCCGAACTGGATCGCAGGCATCCACGCAAGCCAGGCGCAAGCCCCCAGCACGGCTCCTTCGCGATTCGCTCCGAATTTCCGTCGCAGCAGATGCCACCCTAGCGCAGCCAAAGCAAGGCACGAAGCGATTGACAGAATCCGTCCAGCAAGAAGCACTTGTCTCCATTCGCCGAACCACCCCACGACCCGATACCACACAACACCGTACAAGGGAATGCGCGTCGGGTCGGCATGCGAATCACCCGTCGCCGAGGCCATCTGGTGGACGACCACCAACCCCTCGACCCGATCCCATGAACCTCCCGTGACAAGCGCGAAGCCCGAAATCCCCAGGAAGACCAGCATCGATGCCAACGCAATGGCGGATTTCACTTGGATCTCCGATGCAGCACGATGTCGCAACGCCGATTGCGCGCGCGGCCCTCTTCGGTGTCGTTGAGTTCGAGAGGATTGGAAATGCCCCTGCCCACCGCGTGGATCCGATCCGGCCCGATCCCTTTGGCCACAAGAAGGTTCGCCAACCATTTGCCGCGCCTCTCCGACAAATCCTGGTTTTCCTCGGCCTCCCCCTTGGAATCGCTGTTTCCTTCGATGGAAGCCACCAGCGTATCCCTCTGGAAAAGCTGCATGGCGATCGAGTCGATCAAGGCTCGACTCCCCGCACGACCCGTGTCCAACTCCAGATCGAAGAAGACCCGCCACGTTCGAGATGTTTCCACCTGGGAGGGGGGCAACGTTTTCACCGAGTCCGGCATCGCCCTGCGAGGAATCGGACAGCCCTTGGCATCGATCCCGAGGGAATCCAAAATTCCCACATCCGGACAGGCATCCAACGAATCCGAGATCCCATCGCCGTCGTTGTCGGGATCGGGACATCCATTCAAATCCTGGTTGCCGTCGAAATCCTCCGCCGATTCCGCGCAGCGGTCGACGCCTTTGCAGATGGAGTTCCACGCGGTCGATTCGCCCGTTTTGGAAACCCATGGATCACAGATTCCGTCATGATCGTTGTCCGCATCCGGACAACCGTCCTGGTCGTGGAATCCGTCGATGTCCTCGGGAGTTCTTGGACAAAGATCCGCCCCATGGCAAACCGCGTTCCATTTGGCTGCTTGACCGGAGCTAGAGACCCAGGAATCGCAAACCCCGTCGAGATCGTCGTCCGGGTCCGAGCAACCATTTCGATCTTCGAATCCATCGAGGTCTTCGGCCACCTCGGGGCAGCGATCGAGTCGATCGGGAACACCGTCCCCGTCCGAGTCCGGATCGCGAGCCTCGAAATCGACCGACAAACCAAGCCACCAACCAGCGGCGGCATCCTGGGCCACCTTCAATGCGACAGCATCGGTGGATGGCGACTTCTTCCAGCTGGTTGACCTCGATCCACGGTCTCCCAAAGCTCCCCAGATTCCAGCTTTCAGCCAAGCCCCTTTGGCGAAGCGAAACCCGGCACCCGCGAAAGCTCGCAATCGTGCATCGGAAGATGAGTCCCCCCTATGCAACGGAGCGTTCCAGCGAATTCCGCCGTTCGCCAAAAAATGTCCTCGGGCGTCGGTCATCAATACCAATCCGGCATTCAGTTCGGGATCGCGTTTCTCCGCGCTGGATGCATCGAATCCAAATTCTCCGACCATCGAAATGGGGAATCGCCATCCATGAAAGTCGACGCCAAGGGACGTTCCGCCCCCCCATCCCCAACCCGCTCCTCCGAACCCGGTGGAACCGTTGGAATCGACAGCGGCCCCAACAGGCTGCTGGAACCTGTCGCGCGCCCAAACCCCTTGCCCGCGCTCACCAGTAGGGATTCCAACCCTCCCTTGGACAGAAAGGGAGATCGGACCCGACAAACCATCTATGGGGAATTGATGGTGCAGGTGCAACCAGGTATCTCCGAAGCCAGCTTGCGAGGACTCCCGAATCGGGATCCCACTCTCATGGTGATAGGCTCCTGTCAGAGCGAAATCGGTCCACGTTCCGACCCCCCATCCGAAACCAAATGGAAAACTCTCGATTCGAGATCCACTCTCCAATTGAGAATCCGACTCCGTCGACTGGATCGCCCCATCGGCTTTCATCGCCTCCCAACCCGCATGAATCCTGAATTTTCCTTCACCAAGAGTCCTGGGGGCCACCAGACCCGCGGCGCCTTCGAAAGGCATTTCCCACGTTCCCGAATAGACCAGGAAAAACAATTCGCTGATGAGCATGTGAACCTCCGTTGCCTCTCACCTAAGGGCAATTCGGATGCCACGCGAATGGCAAGGTTTTCGCGGTACATCGACAACCATGAACGCCATATTCGCCATCCTTCTCACCTTGCTGTCCGGAGCGAATCCTTCCTTGGAAACGCTTATGGTCCCCGGAGACATGATCCGCATCGATTGCCCCAGGGACCCCAAGATCGCCGGGAATTTCACCGTCGGCGAGGATGGTCTCCTTCCTCTGGCCTACGGCGCTCCGCTAGCCACCGAAGGATTGAGCACGAGCCAACTTCCTGGAAAGATTCGCTCCCAGCTCTCGCGGTATTTCGTGGGTACCGACGATATCGAAGTCACGATCACGCGCAAGATGATTCGCTGCAAGGCCATGGGCCATGTGGGGGCGCCAGGATGGAAAACCATTCCCCCCAACTCCGACTTGCAGGACTTGCTTCGCCTGGCGGACGGCATGAAGGACGGCGCCCAGATGGACAAGCTCGTCATCACCAACGTCCACCTGAAAACCCCTCCTGAATCGTTCGACATGACCCGCTACCTGCAACGCGAAGCGGGCAAGGCGCCGAGGGCTTTGCGAAACGGCGACGTGGTCTTCGTGCCGCTCAGTCCGGTCATGGGCGACATCCAAAGAACCCTGATGCCCTACGTGGCCCCTCCTGCGGAAGGCAGGCGAAACGTCGTCAACATCATCGGCGAAATCGCCAATCCGGGTGTCTACGAGGTCAATGGAGAAATCAACATCATGGATCTGATCGCCATGGCAGGTGGGCCTGCGACTCCGCGGAATTCGGCGCTGGTGCTCGACCTCGAGAACATCCGCGTGATCCGGCAAGACGGTCGTCGCAGCGTGACGAAAACCTTCAACATGTCGAAATATTTCGAGACCGGCGATCCAACGCTTCTAGTGCCCCTCCGTGCCGGCGACAACATCCTGATCCCCGCGCGCAAGGTCGATGTGGAAGACAAGACCAAGGTCGTTTCCGTGATGGGAGCGGTGAAGAATCCAGTGACCTGGGAGATTTCCGGCCCCACGAGCATCGTGCAACTTCTGGCGCGTTCGGGAGGCTTCGCGATGGAGAACGGCAATCTCCTGGCGGACGCCTCGCGCATCCTGGTCGTCACGACAGATTCCGTCAGCGAAACCATGGTTCGCACCTGGAACTGGCGGGAATGGAGCGACAACCCCGGACAGAATTCCCCTTTGATGCTGCGCGCCAACGACATCGTCGTCGTCCCGTTCCTGTCCGGCGAATCCAAGCATGGCATTTCCCAAGAAGCCACGGCCACCGTCCTGGGCGCGGTGAGGTCGCCAGGCCTGGTCTCCGTCGGCCCCGGCACGGACATTCTCCAGGCGATCGCACTGGCAGGAGGAATCGACATGGCCGACGGAGACGCCACCGCGATCCTCGCCCGCGAAGTCGACGGAAAGGTCTCTCGTACGGTCTTCCATATCCGCGACTTCTTCCAGAGGGACGACGCCCGCCGCGAACGCTGCCAGGATTCGTGTCTTTCGCCGGTCCCGCGAGTGCGTCCGGGTGATAGAATCTGGATCGACCGGAAATCCTCCCGGGAGGCGGGATTCTGGTTCGAACTCGCCTACAAGGCGTCGGTCTCGGTGGCGGTGGTTCTGAGTCTATGGGCGGGATTCCAAAAATGAACATCGGCAACGCACTGGAGCAAAGCAACGAGGCGCTGCTTTTGGCCACCAAGATCCTGGGCCAGGCACCCGAACGGATCGTGGTGACTTCCTGCGAAGATGGAGCGGGGAAAACGACTCTTTGCAAACTCCTGGCCACTGTCGCCATCGAACGGTTGAACCGCCCGGTCGTGCTTCTCGATCTGAATCTTCGCCATCCATCCGAACCGAGCGCCTTCACCCACCTTCTGACGAGTCCGCTTTTCGAATTGCGAGCGCCCGGAGCCGGTTTCGAGAACCTGCACGGGTGGGAAAAACGTCAGATCCTGTCCGATCTGTTCGGATTGTCCTCCCCGGAACGCCTGTTGATCGTCGACACCTCGCCGCTTGGAATCTTCAACCGCAACAACATCCATCCGGTCCAGCTGTCGGAATGGTCGAACGAGTTCGTGCTCGTGGTCGCCCAGGAGAAGTCGCGTCTTGGCAGCATCCGCGAAGCCAAGAACCTTCTCCTCAGCCACGGCATCAAGATCTCCGGCGCCGTATTGAACCAGCATGGGAATCCGGAAGCGCCAGATACCGCGTCCGTCACGGGATGGCGTACGCTTTACCGCAGGACATCGCGCGCGCGCACGGAATTGCCACGGCTTTTCGGCCGCCTGAAATCCGTGTTCCACGCGTTGCGAATCGTGTGGCGCCTGGAACGCCCCGGCATCCGGAAGGCATTCAATCGATTCATGGGATTGGCGCCGGTGGCCAGCTTCCTCGCATGGGCCAGGCGCGTAGATCCGGTCGGTATCTCCGAAATCAGACGCTTCCTGTCCTGGATCCGTTCGAGCATCGATTCCGTGCTCGGGAAGGGAGACCGCCGATGGACGAGGAATTGAGCCGGAAGCTCGCCTCGGCCCGACGGATTTTGTCGGATCTGCGTTGGCTTCTCCTGGTGGCGCCGGTCGTCGGGGGACTCGTGGGCTACGCGATCTCGAAGGTGGTCACTCCGCGGTACGTTTCGGAAATCACGGTGAGCCTGAAGGACCAGGAGGTTTTCAACAATCTTCTCAAGGATCTGGTGGCGCCGGAAAACACCAAGACATCGACGGCCTCCGCCAAGGCGCTCCTGGAAACCGCACCGGTTCTGGACAGGGTCGCGATCCATGCCAAACTGGTCGATTCGAGTACGCACCCGAACACGAAGTACCAGGTTCGCAAACGCATCCTTTCCTCGTTCAAAATCCGTCAATCGGGTTCCGAAACCGGATTGTTCACCATCACTTCTACGTATTCCGACGCCTCCGCAGCTCAGGCGATCTCGAACGCGCTGGCGAAGGAGTTTTTGCGCGAGACCGCGAGCTTGCGGACAAGGACCGCGAAACTCGCCCTGGGGTTCCTCAAGGAGCAGATGGACAAGACCTGGACCCAGCTCGAAGCGAAGCGGTCCGAGATGTCCGAGTACCGGGCGAAGAACCTGTATTCCCTTCCCGAGTTCGCGCTCGATGGAACGATCAATCTGCTTCAAATTCGCAAGGACCAGATCGAATCGACTTCCAAGCTAGCCGAGACCCGCAAGCGCATCCAGTTGATCCGCGAGTACTACGCGAAATCCGATCCTCGCCTGGCATCGCTCAAAGCGGAATTGTCCGAAATCGAGGCGCGGCGCGAGCGATTGAAGGGCGATTACACGGAGATGCATCCGGTCATGAAAGAACTGTCGTTCCAAGTCCGCCAACTGAAACATCTGATCGCCGAACACCGTCCGGACACGACCACGACCATGCCTCGCGATCGGATCACCGTGCAGCTGGGAGGCGATGGGAAACCCAGCTATTCCGCAAGCCCCGGCGACGCATTCCTTTTGGGACGCCAGTTCCAGGAGCAGGATCTGTTGTTGCAGGAAGAAATGCTCCAAGTCAAATTGGCGCAGTACGATTCGCTTCTGGCGGGACTGAAAGGCGGACTGGAACAGATCCCCGACCTCCAGAGGAAGCTTGCCGAACAGCAGGCAGAAATCGACAGGCTGAAAAGATCCTACGACGAGATCCGCACCAAATGGAGCGACGCGGAACACTCCATCGAGATCGGAACCCTCGACATCAATTCGGAATTCTCCGTCGTGTCACCGGCATCGCTGCCCGAACACCCCGAATACCCGGTTCCATTCGCCTTCGCGATTGCGGGCATCTTCCTGTCGGTGTTGCTGGTGGTCGGCTCCGGAGTCGGATTGACCTGGTGGAGAGGCAGGGTTCGCGACGCGACCGATCTGCAGGAAGTCCTGGGAATGCAGTACCTCGGCACCATACCCGACCTTTCCGGAACGAAGCGGGCGCGGCCATGATCGCCCTCTGGCTCATGATCTTCCTGATTCCCTTCCAAAACCATCCGTTGCTGTCGGCGAGCATCGGCCCCAAGTTCACACCCATCAAGGCCCTGGGGATCATCGCCCTGATGCTTGCCATCTCCAGCCTGCTCTCCCCCAAGAAAGGCGAGACAAAATCCGGCATCCTCCCCGAAGGCGTGCTGTTCCTCGTCTTCGCGGGTTCCCAATTCCTGTTGGCCGCGATCTGGTACCCCAAGGTGGGCGACGACCCGATGCGCAGTCTCTTCTCGTTCGTGGTCTTCCTTCTCGCCGTGATGGGTCTGGTCAAGAACATCGCCGATCTGCGCATGGTCCTCTGGGCATGCCTGATCGCCATGGCATGGTCGAGCACCTACATGTTCAAGGAATACTTCACCTTGCGCCACGTCTTCAACGGCTTCCGGCCCAGAGGAAGTTTCGGCGACTCGAACTACTACTGCATCGCCGCGGTGGTGGTGATTCCAGTGGGGATGGCCCTCACCGCGGTGACCAAGGGTTGGCGTCGATGGGTGGCCGCCGCACTCCTGGCCGCCGTCGTGGGCGGAGTGATGGTGGCGCAAAGCCGAGGCGGGATCCTCGGGGTCCTGATCGTGGCCGGTTTGGCCGCCCTGAATTCCAAGCGTCCCATCCTCACGGGGATTGGAATCTGCCTGGCGTTGGGCATCGCGGCCCCGATGATGCCCGACAATTTCTGGGAGCGCATGAAGAAGACCGAAATCAAGGAAGACACGAAGGTGTCCGGGGACGACCTTTCCAACAAGCGGCGGATCGAACTTCCCCGATCGGGAGTGCTCATGTGGCAGGCCAATCCCATCCTCGGGGTGGGTCCAGGCAACTACAAGGAAAACTCCGCCGTCTACAACCCCATCCTTTGGGAGCTCAACGGTCCCGGGATCGCCCACAACACCTTCGTGGAGATCATCGCAGAACACGGGATCTGGGG
>JBDKGS010000021.1:0-25533 GCA_039798065.1 Fibrobacterota bacterium
AACCACCCCACGACATTTTTTGGCGACATTCCCCATCCGCCCCATCCGCATCGCCCACATATCCCAAGCGCGAGGGCCGCAGGCCCAATGCGCAAACCGGCAATCACGTCAACAACGGCTTCAGACTGAATCCGTCGGGGATTCCAAAGGGGGCGCGTTTCATGGAGGGCGACCCAGCCGTCCATCGGCCTAGGTAGGCCGATGGGTGGGAGTGCCAGCGGGTCGCCCGGAAGCCGCGCTCCCTTTGGTGCGCGGGTGTCCAGAGGGCCGCCGCACTGCGGCCCTTTGGCCCGATGGGGTCACGGGGCAGCGGGGAGCGGCCCCGTGAATCAGACGCTCAGACGCCAGTCTGGAAAGACAAGAAACGTCGTAGGCAAAAACTGTCGGTAGACAAAAGACAGCAAAGCGAAAGCGCCAGCCACCCGCAGGACCCGAAAGGGGTGCGCAGCACCGAGCGCGGACGCGCGAGTCCGAAGGACGGCGACCCCGACCTAGGGAGGGGTGGCGCCCAAAAATTGTCAGCGCTTCTTCCACCCCAGGTAGCCGTTCTTCTCGATGACGTCGGCCACAGCGGGCGGAACCATCGATTTCCACGATTCGTCGCCCTTGGCGATCTTGGCGAGGGCGTCGCGCGAGAACACTTCCAGGCAGGCTGGATCGTAGCGTTCCAGAGGCACGATGACCCCGCGGTCCATCAGGTATTTGTGGAGCGTGGCCAGGCCGTCGTGCAGGGGGAGGTTCTCGGCGGTGCGCAATTCGCCGGTTTCGGAGTCCTTCCACGGGTAGACGTAGAGGTGCAGGTCGTGCTTGAACAGCCGCCCGAACGATTCGAGGATGCCGCCATCCAGGCTTTGGTAGAACGATTCGTCGAACAGCTGCAGCAGGGTCTTGGCGCCCATGACCAGCGCGATGCGCTTCTTGGTCCAGCGGCTCAGGTAGGCGCCAAGGCGGAAGTATTCCGAGAAGTCGGAGACAAGAACTGTCTTGCCGCAAGCGGCCAGCATGTCTGCGCGCGCGAGGAAGTCGCGGTGGTCGATCGACTTCTTCTCGGGGTCGACAAGATTCGACATGGTGATCTCCATCACCTCGAGGATGTCTTCGCCGCCATCGAGGCTCGATTCCTCCTGGAGCCGCTCCAGAGCGGAGGACATCATGTCGATGTTCACGGTGCACACCGGACGGAAACTGCCGCGTTCGATGAGCACCTGGCGCTTGTAGAAGGCTTCCGACGGTTGGAGCACTTCGCCCTTGGCCGAGAACAATGCCGCCTTGGACAGTCCCAGCTGCACCAGCTTGAGGCTCATGAGGCGGTTGTCGACATGCCGGAATTCGATGCCCGAGAACTCGATCATGTCGATCTCGATGCGCGCGGTGGACAATCCGTCGAGCAGCGATTCCACCAGAAGCTCGGGTTCGTGCGAGAGGAAGAACGCGCCGTAGAGCAGGTTCACGCCCACGATGCCAAGGGCCTCCTGCTGGAGCAGGTTCTCGTTGTCGAGCATGCGCACGTGGATGGTGATCTGCGAGGCCTCGTCGCGCGGGTGGGCCTGGAACTTGACGCCCATCCAGCCGTGCTGTTCGTTGGTGCCCTTGAAGTTGCGCGCCGACACCGTGTCGGCGAAGGCGAAGAACGCCGTGCTGTCGCCGCGGGAATCCTTGAGCCGGTCCATATTGAGCTTGAACTCGTAGTCCAGCATGTTCTGCAGGCGCGGACGGGCCACGTAGCGATCGCACTTTCCGTAGATGGCGTCGGAAACTGTCATGTCGTAGGCGCTCATCGATTTGGAAATGGTGCCTGCCGCGCCGCCCACGCGGAAGAACCACCTGACCACTTCCTGTCCGGCGCCGATTTCGGCGAAGGTGCCGTACCGGCGAGGGTCGAGATTGACGCGCAGGGCTTTTTGGTGGGTGCCCAGGACTTCGGTTGTGGGGTTCATATCCATTGAATCTACCGGATTTGCGAGTCCGAATCAATCTCGAAATTGTGAATAGTGTGGATTGATTGGGGAATACCTGTTGAATAGTGTGTGCTTTTCTCGGTACTAAATCGGTTTAGTTGCACATGTTGTGTGCAGAATCTGTCATTCTACCGCCTGTTGTGGAATCTGAAGGTTTTGCCGGAGTGGAAAAGTGGGATTGGGCACCCGCCTGAGCGTGCGTCTTGCGGAGAACTTCGGGGAATAGGTATTAGTTGTGGGTGCCCGTGGGTAATTGCGGGTTGTTATGGAGGATATTCAAAGCGTGTTTTACGGCCACAGTACCGTTGCCATCGACGCCAAGGGGAGGACCAATCTTCCCCGCGAGTTGCGTCGTGAGCTGCCCTCCGGGGCGGACGGCAAGGTCGTGGTCGTTCCGGGCCCCAATGCCACGCTGCTTCTGTTCGATGCCCCCGCTTTCGAACGGATGATCCGCTCCTTGCAAAGTCGCGAACGCACTCCGGAACTTGCCACCCACATCCGGCGCCTCACGGCGCTTGCGGCCTCTTCCGAGCTCGACGACCAGAATCGTCTGACGCTCCCGCCGCGCCTTGTGGAATGGGCTGCCTTGGAAAATCGCGTGACGTTCGTGGGCGAAGGCGATCGCATCTCGCTGATGCATCCTTCGCGCTTCGAGGCCGAAATCATCGGAGAAGGCGCCACGCCTGGCTTCGACGGCTTCCTGGATACGCTACAGGTGCCGCTGGCATGATCCGCCACCAGCCTGTACTCGCAAGCCGCATCGCGGAACTGCTTGCCGCACCTGGCCCCGGAACCTGGGTGGACTGCACCCTTGGGGATGGCGGCCACAGCCATGCGTTCCTGAATGCACTAGACAGTTCTTGTCAGGTGGTCGGTTTGGATCGCGACACGGAGGCGCTGGCGATCGCGAGCGCGCGCCTCGCGTCGGACAGCAGGTTCCGTTCCATCCACACGACATTTTCCGCCTTGGAGACTCTTCCCGAAACGGATGGAGCCAAAGGGTTCCTGTTCGATTTCGGCGTGTCCAGCCGCCAGCTCGACGAAGACCATCGCGGCTTCACCATCCGGCCGGGCGTGACGCTGGATCTGCGAATGGATCCCAACGATCCGCGAGATCTGCGTTCCATCCTGACCTCGGTGGATCCCGACGCGCTTGGACAAGAATTGTCAGATCTTGCCGACGTGCCGCGCTCGCGCATGGTGTGCAGGCATCTGGCCAAGATCGCCCACGATCGCGAATTGACATCCGACGATCTGGAAGCGGCGTTGCTGCAGGCCTTCCCTCGCGGCATGCGCGACCGTCCCCGCGAAATGGCCCGCTTGTCGATGGCGCTTCGCATGGTCGTCAACAACGAGCTCGACGAGATCCGCACAGCGGTACCTGCCGCGTTTCGGCGCCTGGCGCCCGGCGGACGCCTGGCCGTGCTCACCTACCACTCGGTGGAAGATCGGCTCGCCAAGAACATCCTGCGCACCCTCATCGGCGACGACCACGATGCGCCGCGCGACATCTACGGAAACCGGCCCGCCATGCAAGGCTCGTGGGTGGTGCGTCGCGAAGATCCGTCGAAGGACGAAATCGCTTCCAACCCCAGGGCGCGTTCGGCGCAACTTCGCGTTGTCGAAAAACGTCGCGGAGCCGCGATGGCGGGAATCCTTGGTGTTCTGCTCGTGGTGGGCCTCGTGGGCACCGTGATGGTGGGTTGCGTGTGGCGCCAGACGCGACATGTCGAACTCGAAAAAGGTCTGGAAAAAGCCCGCACGCGCGAACGTGCGTTGTCCGACAGCCTGGCGCAACTCGAAGCCCGGATCTCCGCGGAACGCCAGCCGGAAGTCGTGGGCAAGCGCGCTTCGACCCTCGGCTACAAGCGACCCGAACGCCAGTTCCGGATCGCCGAGCCCGATACCGCCGAGGTGAAGCCATGAACACTTCGCGGATCCGGTTCCTTCGCTGGGGATTCGTCTTCCTGTTCGCGGTCATTTCCGTGCGTCTGGTGTGGATCCAGGTCTTCGAAGCGCCTTCGCTGCGCGAGCAGGCCCGCGCCCAATCGCGGATGCGACAACTTTTGTCCGCATCGCGCGGGTCCATCCTGGCCGCCGACGGCTCGGTGCTCGCCAACGACGGTCCTGGCGGGACACGGCAATGGCCATGGGGTTCGATGGCGTTGCCGTTGATCGGGATGGTGGGGCGCGACGGTTCGGGACTGATGGGCTTGGAATACCACTGGGATCGGCGCTTGCGCGGTGTCCAGGGCTGGCGCGTGGCACGTCGCACCGGAAGGGGACAGGCCTGGCCCACGTTCGACCAGGAAGGCGCCCGAGCCACCGCGGGGTACTCCGTGATCACCACGTTGCGGCCGGGGCTGCAGGTGGAAGTCGAGAAGGTCTTGACGGAAACTGTCGCGAATCATGGCGCCAAGGGCGGAGTCGCGGTGGTGCTGGAAGCCGCAACCGGCGACGTGGTCGCGGCGGCATCGGTGCCCTCGCCGACCAATCGACAGGAAATGGCACGCGGTCGGGTCGATGCCGGTTTGATCCAGCGCACCTACGAACCGGGCTCGACATTCAAGGCGTTCACGTTGGCGTCTGCGTTGGAAAATCGTGCGGTGACCCTCGAGACGAGGCTGGAAGTCCACTCGTCGTGGGATCCGGGCGATGGCATGCGTCCCATCCGCGACGCCCACCCCAACACCGGGGTGTTCGATGTGCAGTGGTGCCTGGAACAGTCCAGCAACGTTTGCTTCGCCCAGATCGCCGGTCGAGTGGGAGCCGAACACCTCTACAAGACGGCCCGCGATTTCGGGTTCGGGACGCCCACTGGCGTGGATCTGCCCGGCGAGGAACCCGGTATCCTTCGCACGGTCGACCAGTGGTCGATCCGCACCCTGCCCACGTTGGCGATCGGACAAGAAGTGACCGTGACTCCGTTGCAACTGGCGTCGGCGTACGCCGCGTTGGCCAACAACGGCGTGTTGATGCGGCCCCGACTGGTGAAGGCCGTGGTCGACGAATCCGGCGACACGGTCGAACGGTTTCCTTCCCGCCCCTTGCGCCAGGCCGTATCGGCGCGCGCCGCCGAGGGTGTGATGCAGGCCTTGGAAGCGGTGGTCGTCAGCGGCACGGGAAGGCTCGCCAGCCTGCCCGGTCTGAGGGTCCTGGGAAAGACGGGCACCTCGCAGAAGGTCGACGCCGGATCGGGAAAATACTTCCAGGATCGCTTCATGGCTTCGTTCGTGGGAGTTGTCAGAATCCGTCCCAGTTCGCTGGTGTGCGTGGTGGTGGTCGACGACCCGACGCTCAACGGGCATACCGGTGGACTTGTCGCGGCTCCGGCGTTCGCCAGGATCGCCAGGTTTGCGATGGCCGATCCGATGCTTCCCTGGGGTGCGGGCGCACCCGATGCCCCAGGAGCTCTCGCCGCCTGGGCTCGAGCCAAGGGAGTTCGCAACGACACGGCCCAAAAAGCCAAGGAACTCGCTGGACTGGAGGCCCCGGGATGACCCGATTGTTGGATGTTCTCCGGTTGGCGGGAGTGCCCGCGCTCGGTGCCGTACCCGAGGTCGAAATCGACTCGGTGGTTTCCGACTCGCGCCAGGCGCGTCCAGGCGCGTTGTTCTGCGCGGTGCGCGGCAATGTCCAGGACGGCAACGAATGGTCGGCGAAGGCGCTGGATGCTGGGTGCGCGGCCGTCCTCACCGATCGTTCCGAGTGCGCCACACGTCCATCCCACGCGCTCGTGGTCTCCGCGCGCGCGGCGGTCGGCCCCATCGCAAGGGTGCTCGCGGGCGAACCCGACCGGGGCATGAAATCCATGGCGGTGACGGGTACCAACGGGAAGACAAGTTCCGTCTACCTCGCCGAGGCCATCTTCCGCGAGGCCGGATGGATGCCCGCGTTGTCGTCCACCGTGGTGGTGCGCAACCCCAAAGGCGAGACAAAATCCGACATGACGACGCCCGATGCGGTGCGGATGTGGGATTTCGTTCGCGATGCCCGCGACGCCGGTGCCAAGTCGCTGGTGGTGGAGGTTTCCAGCCACGCGCTGCACCAGGGACGCATCGGGGGATTGAGCTTCGATGCCGCGGTCTTCACCAACCTCACCCGCGACCATCTGGATTACCACGGATCGCTTCCGGAATACTTCGCGGCCAAGAGCCAGCTGTTCACCCGCCATCTCAAGCCCGACGGCGTGGCCATCGTGAACATCGACGATCCCTACGGACGGATTCTGTCGAGCCATCTGGGCGAGCGCTGCCGGGGGATCTCCTTCTCCGATTCGAAAGCCGCCTGGCGCGTGCTGGATCTGGAAACGAGCCTCGACGGCAACCGCTTCAGGTTGATTTCAGGTAAGACCGACTTGATGCTGGAAAGCCCTTTGGTGGGCGAAGTCTTCGCGCGCAACCTGGCTGGAGTCGCCGCGGCGGCGTTGGAACTTGGCGTCGCTCCCGAAGTCGTGCAGCGCGCCGCCATGCAGGTGCGTGTTCCGGGTCGTTGCGAAGTGGTGAAGGCGAACGGGCGCGTTGGCGTCGTGGACTACGCCCACACCCCCGATGCCCTGGAGCGTTTGCTGCAAGGTCTTCGACCGCTCGTGTCCGGACGCATCGTCTGCGTGTTCGGCTGCGGCGGCGATCGGGATCGCGGCAAGAGACCCTTGATGGGGGGGATCGCGGCGAAATTCGCCGATGTGGCGGTTGCCACCAGCGACAATCCCCGAACCGAGAACCCCGACGAGATCTTGAACGAAGTGTTCGGAGGCATACCGCACGGATCGAACGCGAACCGCATCGTCGATCGCCGCGAAGCGATCGGCGCGGCAGCCGCGATGTCGGGTCCTGGAGACCTCGTCGTGGTCGCCGGCAAGGGCCACGAGGACTACCAGATCGTGGGTAAAGAGAAACGCCACTTCGACGACGTGGAAGAGCTGAAAGCCGCATTCGTGGCGGGAGGGATCGCATGAGCGACCTGCGTTGGCACGAGCTGGTGGAATGGGCCGAGGCCGAACCCGTCGGTTCCCCGAAGCCGCGCCGCGACCGCAAGGTCAAAATCTGCACCGATACCAGGGCCATCGCCAAAGGCGACGTCTTTTGGGTCCTCAAGGGTGATCGCTTCGATGGCCACGACTTCGTGGAGCTGGCCTTCGAAAAGGGAGGAGTCGCCGCCGTGGTGGAAAAGAAATGGTTGAGTGACGAACTCCTGGCGACCCAGTCGCCCCGCCAAAATTCGTCTGGAGGATCGGTCGACAAGACTCAAGACAATTTCCGTCCAGCACGGGTGTACGTGCCCGTCGAGGACGTGGGCCAGGCCTTCCTGAAGGTCGCTTCGCGCCATGCCGCCCGACATCGCATTCCGCGCGTGGTCGTGGCCGGTTCCAACGGCAAGACCACCACCAAGGAAATGGTGGCGCGGGTGCTGGGTGCCAAGGGGCCGGTGCTCAAGACCGAAGGCAATTTCAACAACCACGTCGGCGTGCCCATGACGTTGCTTCGCATCGGAGCGGCCCACAAGAGCGCCGTCATCGAACTGGGGACCAGTTCCCCGGGCGAACTCGCGCCGCTCTCCAGGGCTGCCGCGCCGTCCATCGCGGTGCTGACGAATATCGGTCACGAGCACATGGAGTTCTTCAAGACCCTGGAAGCCGTGCGCGACGAGGAGTTGACCGTGACCGCGGGGCTTCGCACCGGCGGGACGCTGGTGATGAACGCCGACGATCCGTACCTGCAGAAGGTGCGCACCAACGCGCGGTTCTCTGTTCTGGGATTCGGTTTGCGTCGCGGACAGGTCCGCCCCGCCCACTTGGAATTCGACGAACAGGGTTGCGGTTCGTTCCTGATCGGTCGGACCCGCTTTTCGGTTCCGGTACCTGGCGTGCATAACGTGTACAACGCCTTGGCGGCGATTTCCGTCGGGTTGGATCTCGGCATCCCCAAGGGCCAGATCAAGGACGCCATCGAATCGTTCCGCGCCGTCGACGGTCGCATGAACGTGCTCCAAGCCAACGGGATCAAGGTCATCGACGACTGCTACAACGCCAATCCGCCGTCGGTCCGTTCGGCCTTGCAGATTCTGTCCAGCATGGCCGTGATCGGTCGACGCGTGGCGGTCCTGGGCGACATGCTGGAGCTTGGCGAAGCCTCCCGCGAGATGCACCAGGGCATCGGTAGGCTGGTCGCCGAACTGGAGCTGGACCAACTGTGGTGCCTGGGTGCGCGCGCCAAGGACATCGCCGCCTCGGCGAAGACCGCCGGCATGGGCAAAGCCAAAATCCGTCATTTCCTGGACAAGTCCGAACTCGAAGCGCAGTTGCTGGATACCCTCGCCGGAGGCGATACGGTGCTGGTGAAGGCCTCGCACGGACTGCGTCTCGATACACTCGTCAAGCGCCTGGTATCGGCGCAAACCGTCATCCATCCCGGAGAACCCGCATGACCGTCGTCGCGACCTCGACCGAGATCCGCATTCCCCGCACCGTCGTGGTGTCGGGAGCCGACCTTCGCTTCGCCTGCGCGCACCTGCTGCGCCGCCTTGCCGAAGGAATCCCCGTTGGGGGCCGAGCTCCGGAAATCCTGGAAGCTTCGCCCGGGCGGGCCATTCCGAACTCGGCAGATTTTGTCGTGGAAGCCGACGCCACCCGCCCCGATTTGCTGGGAACCCCCGGCGTACGATCGGCCGAAGCGCGCGAAATTCCCGGAGAATCGGTGCTGGACTGGAGCTGGTCGTTGGACCGCCCGGTGTGGAAAGGCGCCTACCTGCGCCATGGCCTCCTGATCGCGGCGAACGAAGGCCGCGCGCATGTCCTGGGTCCGGTCCGCAACCTGCGCATCCCGGGGACGCGCCATCTCGAGGCCGTGCTTCCCGCCCTCGCCGCGGCGCTTTCGTGGGGCGTGGATCCAAAGACGCTTCGGGAGCTGGTGTTTTCCTGGACCGGACCATCGCACACCTTGCAGTGGGCCGGACACAATCGCGGCATCACCCTGTTCGACGACGGCTCGTGCTGCACCTCCGAAGGATTGGCTCGCGCGTTGGGAATGTTCGACCAGAAAGTGACATTGGTCACCGGCGGTCCTGGATTCCACGCGGGATTCGAGCTCCTGGAACGCGTGCGTTCCGGCGCTTCGAGGATCGTGCTGTTGCCCGGCACTCCCGATTGGATCGTCTCGGCGTGGTCGCAGCTTTCGGACGTGCGCCGCGCCGCCGATCTCAAGGTCGCCGCCGTGCTGGCGCGCGAATGCACACCTGCCGGTGGACAAGTCCTGTTCAGCCCGGGTTGCTTTCCCAACGAATTGGAACACGGTGTGACACGTCGCGGCTTCGCCTTCGCCGAGGAGTTCCTCGACGCATGAAGACCTCCTCCGCCACGACTCCTGATTGGATCCTGCTCTCGGCAGCGCTCGGCTTGGTGGCCCTAGGGACCACCATGATCTACAGCGCGTCGTCGGGTTACAGCGTGATCCGCTGGAGCTGGGGGGAGGAACGCGTCCTCGGCGACCACCTCATCCGTCTGGGCGTCGGGCTGGTCGCTTTCCTGGCGGCCTACCTCATCAAACCGTCGTGGCTTGGGACCGCATCGCGCGTCGCCTACTGGGTGGCCATCGGGTTGCTCGCGTTCACGGTGGCGTCGCATTCCGTCGGATCGGTCAATGGCGCGAAGCGCTGGATCAGTCTGGCCATGTTCTCGTTGCAGCCGTCGGAATTCGCCAAGCTCGCGCTCATCGTCCACCTTGCCTGGATGGGTTCGCGTCCCGACTTCAAGATGGACGATTTGACAGGACTTGTCCCCGCCTTGTGGAAGACCTCCCTCATGTGCGGGCTCATCATCCTGCAGCCCAACTTCTCCACCGCCACGGCGCTTTCCATGGTGGCGTTCGCCATCATCCTCGCGGCGGGAATGTCTTGGAAGCACGTCGCCGGCCTCGGTGGAATCTGCGTCTTGGGTTTGTCCGCGATCATGGTCCTGCAGCCGTACCGAATGGCGCGCGTGAACGCCTTCCTGCATCCGGAGGACCACGCCAAGGGCAGCGCGCTGCAGTCCTTGCAGGCGCTGGTCGCGTTGGGCAACGGCGGAGTGAGCGGTGTGGGTCTGGGAAGAGGAACGGCCAAGCTGCTGCATCTTCCCGAGCCCTACACCGACACCATCTTCGCCGTTCTCGGCGAGGAGCTGGGATTGCTCGGAACGCTGGCCACCATCGGGCTGTTCTTCATGCTGGTTTGGCGGGGGCTTCGCATCGCAGCCCAGTCGCGCGACATGCAGCACAGGTTGTTGGCGATCGGACTCACATCGGCGCTGGGGCTCTACGCCGCCCTGCACGCCATGGTCTGCACGCGCTTGATGCCCACCACGGGCCTTCCCATGCCCTTCGTCAGCTACGGCGGTTCGAATCTCACGTTTTCCATGATCGCCCTCGGTCTTCTCCTGAACTTGTCGCGTCGCGTTGACGAGGAATTCGTGGCGCCGCGTGCGCCGTCGTCGCCGTTCAGTTCCAGTACCGTCCGCAAGGCATCCGCGACCACCACCACCACGAGGAGGGCGGCATGGGCATGAAGATCGCCCTGGCATGCGGTGGCACCGGTGGCCACATCTTTCCCGCGCTTGCCGTGGGCAAGGTGCTCAAGGACGTCCACGGGGCGGAAATCGTCGTGGTGGGCCGTCCCGACAGCATGGAAGAGCGCCTTGCCGCCCAGGCAGGTGTCAAATTCTGTGCGGTGCCCGCTGTGCCGCTGTACCGTTCGCGGTGGTGGAAGAACGCGCTCCTTCCGCTGTCGGCTTGGAAATCGGTCCGCAGGGCTTCGGAAGTATTGCGTCGCGAAAAGCCGCAAGCGGTGTTCGCCACCGGCGGCTACGTGTGCCTCCCCACCGGATTCGCGGCCAAACTCGCCGGAATTCCGGTTTTTGTCCACGAGTCCAACAGCCATCCGGGTGTCGCCAATCGCCTGCTTGCCAGGCTCGCCACCGGTGTGTTCGCGGGAAGCCCCGCGGGTGCAGCTGCCTTGGGGGGCAACGCCGTGGTGACGGGCAATCCGGTGCGGGCCATGGATGGACGCACCAGACAAGATCTGCGCAAGGCCATGGACTTGACGGATTCCGACAGGTTCCTGGTGGTGATCGGCGGGAGCCAAGGCGCCCGTGGCGTGAACCGGATCCTGTCCGAAGAGGTTTCCGTGCTCCTGGACAAGGGTTGGCATGTGCTTTGGCAGACCGGGCCAGCCGAGCTCGAAGCTGTGCGTGCTCGCGTATCCGCGCATCCGCGCTTGACCATCGAGGCCTTCGTGACCGACATGTACGGCATGTTCGGCGCCGCCGACCTCGCCCTCACGCGCGCCGGAGCCAGCACCCTGGCCGAACTCGCCTTGCACGGACTCCCGGTCCTATTAGTGCCGTTTCCCGCCGCCACCGGAAACCACCAGGAAGTGAACGCCCGCGAATTCGAACGCGCCGGCGCCGCCGAGGTGGTGCTGGAGAAGAATTGGAAGTCCGGCATGGCCGTGGCCGCCTTGGACAATTTGTGGTCGCGCCGGTCGGATGCCGCTCGCGCCATGTCGTCGTTCGCACGACCCGACTGTGCGGCCCGCTTGGCCGAAGCCGTGGTCGCCGGAAGGAGGATCGCATGATTCCTCTGCGTCGCTTCCCTCGTCTGCATTTCACGGGAGTGGGCGGTGCCGGCATGGCCCCGCTTGCCGCCTGGTACGCCGCGCGCGGATTTCGCGTGACAGGAACCGACCGACAGGATTCGTCCAATCTGGAATGGTTGCGCGCCAACGGCGTGGATGCCCGCTTCCCCCACGATCCGGCGCTGGCTGCAACCTGCGATCTCCTTGTGCGTACCAGCGCCGTGGGCGAAGATCATGTGGAAGTCCGCGCGGCTTTGGATGCCGGAATCCCCGTGGTCCGCCGCGCCGAGGCCTTGGGAGAGACCACCCGCGGCACGCACGCGTTGTGCATCGCGGGCACCCACGGCAAGACCACCACCACGCTCATGACCGCCCGCATCCTGCGCGAGGCGGGTTTGGAACCCTGCAGCCTTCCCGGTGGAATCCCCACCAACAGCGAAGACGCTCTGGTTCCAGGTGCCGCCGGTCCGTTGGTGGTGGAGACCGACGAATACGATCGGACCTTCCTGCGTTTGCATCCCGCCGCCGCGGTGATCACCAACCTGGAAGAAGACCACCTCGACTGCTATCGCGACATCGACGATCTGCGCGGCGCCTTCGGACATTTCCTGTCCAAGCTACCGTTCCACGGCTACGCTTTGCTTTGCGCCGACGATGCGGGCGCCGCGGGCCTCGCTTCCGCGGTGCAGGTGGAATGCCTGACCTACGGCCTCTCTGCCGAAGCCACCTATCGCGGCGTCGAGGAATCCGACGGTTCCGTCACGGTGTACCTGCACGGCGAACATCTGGTCAATTTCCGTCTAGGTGTTCCCGGTCGGCACAACCGCCTGAACGCGCTTGCCGCCTTGGCCTTGTCGCACCGAGAAGGCGCCGATCCGGCCGTCGCCGCCAAGGCCTTGGCGGGATTCCGCGGCGCGCGCCGCAGGTTGGACCTGGTGGGCGAGTACGAGGGGTGTCCCGTATTCGACGACTACGCCCACCATCCGACCGAAATCGAAGCCACCCTGCAAGCCGTACGGGAATTGTCACCGGGTCGCCGGATCGCGGTGGTGTTCCAGCCCCATCTCTACTCGCGAACCGCCCATTTCCGCGAAGCGTTCGCCGTCGCGTTGGCCAAGGCCGACCGGGCGTTCGTGACCCCGGTGTACCCCGCCCGCGAAACGCCCGACCAGGGAATGCCCACCGAGGCGATCCTGGAAAAGGCTCCTGCGGGTTCGCATCTGGAATGGGTGGCCGGACGCGAGGCGTCCGTGGAAGCCGTGCGGACATTGGCGCAGGTTGACAGAAATTGGACGCTGCTGTTCGTGGGTGCGGGCGATGTGGGCTCGTGGTCGCGCGATCTGGTGCCGGGAGGTGCGGCATGATGGTCTCGGCAAGCCGTATCCAGGCCAGGGAAGGATCGACATCCATCCGCCGGGTGGGCGTGAACGCGCGTCTTCGCGAGCAGACCATCACTGCCAAGCGGGCGCAAACGCGCGGACAGATTTTGGGCAAGGCCGGCACGGTCGGATCTCGCATCGGGTTGCTCGCGCTCGTGGTCGGCGTCCTGGTGGGCGGATTCTGGTACGGTTGGAAGAGCTTTTCGGAGAGCCGCTTCGCCTCGTTGCGCGACATCGAAGTCCGCGGTTTCCAACGTTTGACGCCGGCGGATGTCGCGGGCCTCACCGGTCTCAAGGGCGGTCGCGCCTTGTCCGATCTTGATTTGGACGCTGTTCGCAGGCGTCTCGAATCCGATCCATGGATCGCCGACGCGAAGGTGTCGCGTCGTTGGCCTCGGAAGGTCCAGGTCTCCCTCACAGAACGAGTCGCCGTGGCTCGAGTGTCCAATGGCGATTGGGTTTCGGAAGACGGCGTGGTTCTGCCGCGCCGAGGATTCGATGTCCTCCCGCTGCTGGTGGGGCAAGGGTACAAGGATGGACGGATTCCGGTGAAACGCGCCGTCCAATCGCTCTCGACCCTTCGCCGCATGCAATTGTCGGGAGCCGCCGCCGGACTCGAGCAGGTTTCGCTCTCCGCCGACGGATCGATGGAATGGCGCTTCGCAGGACTCGGACCCACCGTCCTGGTCGGCGCCGACGATTGGAAACGCTCGTTGGCCCGAGTGGCCGCGCTGCGACAGGAATTGGGAGAGGAGATCGGTCTCTTCTCCTCGATGGATCTCAGACATGGTACCTGCGCGTCGCTCAAGCGCGCTGACGGAGGTGTATGATGCGCGCCCAGCAGGGACGGATCGTGACAGGACTTGACATCGGCACCACCAAGGTGTGCGCGATCATCGGCGAATTCGGAGCCGACGGACGCGTCGACATCATCGGCGTTGGCACCGAGGTCTGCACGGGACTCCGGCGCGGCGTCGTCATGAACATCCAGAAGACCATCGAAAGCGTGCGCAAGGCCGTGGAAGAAGCCGAGCTCATGAGTGGCGTCGACGTCCAGGACGTGTACGTGGGAATCGCGGGAGCGCACATCCAGGCCAAGAACAGCCGCGGCGTGATCGCGGTGGGTCGCAAGGGCGGCATCATCGCGCAGGAAGACGTCGATCGCGTGATCGAGGCCGCGCAGGCCGTGCCACTGCCTCCGGGGCGTCGCATGCTGCACGTTGTACCGCAGACCTTCGTGGTCGACGAACAGCCCGGGATCCTGGATCCGGTGGGCATGACGGGCGTGCGGTTGGAAGGCGAAGTCCACATCGTGACCGGCGACGTGGCCAAGGTGCAGAGCCTGCTGCAGGCTGTCGACGGTGCAGGACTCAAGGTGGCAGATATTGTCCTGGAGCCGTTGGCTTCGTCCATGGCTGTGCTGGATGAAGACGAAAAGGAAATGGGCGTCGCGATGGTCGACATCGGCGGCGGCACGACAGATCTTGCCATCTTCTCGGGAAGCTGCATCCGTCACACCAGCTCCATCCCCATCGGCGGCGACCTGGTGACCACCGACGTGGCCTACGGACTCAAGGTCCCCAAGGGCCGTGCGGAAGAAATCAAGAAGAAGCACGGTTGCGCCATGCAGGCCTTGGTGCCGCGCGAAGAATGCTTCGTGGTGCCCGGCGTGGGAGCCAACGACCAGCGCGAACTCACGCGCCTGGAATTGGCCGCCATCATCGAGCCGCGCATGGTGGAAATCTACCGCGGCGTGGCCGCCGAATTGCGTCAGCTCGGGCTTCATGCCCAACTGGGCGCGGGCCTTGTGCTCACCGGCGGCGGATCCCTTCTGCCCGGTGCCGCGGAACTGGCAAGCCATGTCATCGGTTTGCCCGTGCGCCTGGGCGCGCCTCGCGGCTTCGGCGGCTTGGTCGATTCCGCTTCCACACCCAAGCACGCCACCGGAGTGGGACTCGTGTTCTACGGCCAGGCCGACGGCGGATCGCCCAGCGGCAACTCGCCTGTCTCGGCGAGCGGCGACCACCTCAAGGACATCTTCCAGCGCATGACGCGCTGGGTGTCCCGCTACTTCTGATGAGTCAAAATATGTCAACCAAACCCCCACGCTACACAAGGAGAGCACCATGAACTTCGCCCTAGACACATCCCGTGAGTCCAGCCCGGCGCGGATCAAGGTCGTCGGCATCGGCGGCGCCGGCGGCAATGCCGTCAACCGCATGATCGAGGCCGGCCTGCGCGGTGTCGAGTTCATTTCCATGAATACCGACCTGCAGGTGCTCGAACGCAATCTGGCCGATATCAAGATCCAGTTGGGGTCGCTCACCACGCGCGGATTGGGCGCGGGCGCCAATCCCGACCGCGGTCGCCAAGCCATGGAAGAAAGCCACGAAGAAGTGGCCGAATGCCTAAAGGGCGCCGACATGGTGTTCATCACCGCTGGCATGGGTGGCGGCACCGGCACCGGTGCGGCGCCCGTGGTGGCAGAAATTGCCCGCGAGCTGGGAATTCTCACGGTGGCCGTGGTCACGCGTCCGTTCGACTGGGAAGTCGCCGTGCGCAAGCGCAACGCCCGCCAAGGTCTGGACCTCCTTCGTTCGTGCGTCGACACTATCATCGTGATTCCCAACCAGAAGCTGTTGCAGGTGGCTGGCAAGGGTATGACCATGCGCGACGCCTTCCGCACCGCCGACGACGTGCTCTACAATGCGGCCCGCGGCATCTCGGAGATGATCCTGCGTCCGGGCGACATGAACGTCGATTTCGCCGACGTGTCGGCCATCATGCGCGATTCTGGCCAAGCCCTCATGGGCTCGGGTTGCGCCACCGGCGACAACCGCGCCCGCATGTCCGCCGAGCAGGCGTTGCACAGCCCCTTGCTCGACGCAGTGGACATCCGCGGTGCGACCGGCATGCTGGTGAACATCACCGGCGGAAGCATTCTGGCCCACGAAATCAACGACGTCATGGAGTACTTCCGCGACGCCATGGGCGAAGAGAACGAAGAGAACATCATCTTCGGTTTTGGCGAGGAAGACACCACGGACGAATTCCGCGTGACTCTCATTGCCACGGGCTTCGACCCCGATATGCAGAATCTGCCGCAGACCGGTGGAATGCCCGCCTACCAGGCGCAGCCCGCACCGGTGCCGCAGCCCCAGGCTTGGCAGACTTCTCGTGTGCCGGTATCGCCCTCCATGCAGCCCCAGCCGCAATCTCCCGCCACCTCGGCAAATTCTGTCTGGAACGGTGGATGGTCGGCTCCCGCGCAAGAGGGGACTCGCGCCGGCACGGGATCGATTCCCGCCGCCGTCCAGCGTCCTTCGGGCCGCATCAGCGGTGCCCAGGCGGCCTTGGCTGCGGTGGCCGCTCCAGTGGCTCGTGCCGTGGGACGTCGCGATCCCTCGGGTTCCATGCCCATGGCGCCTCTGTCCAACGGCAATCGCGGTCGCGGCATCTTCGTGCCCGATCTCGACGATTCCATGGACGACGACATCGACAAGCCCGCCTACCTTCGCCAGCGGGGCTAAAATGGATTCCGTTCGTCCTGAGGAGACCGCAGGTCGTCTCGAAGGGCGGACGGCTCAAGCTGATTCGACCACCTCCCTCTACGTCCACGTCCCCTTCTGCGAGACGAAGTGCGCCTATTGCGACTTCGCTTCGTGGGCGGGACGAGGTGGCGAAGAGGACGCTTGGCTCGAGCGCATCGAACGTGAATTGAGGCTCCGGGGCGAACAGGCCGCGGAGCCTTTGTTTTCGGTCTTCTTCGGCGGCGGCACTCCGTCGGCGCTGAGCGACGCGGGGCTGGAAAGGCTTTGCCGGTCGGTGCGCGACAATTTCCGATTCGAGCCCGACGCGGAATGGAGCATGGAGGCCAATCCGGTTTCGCTGACTCCGACAAAACTTGACATCGCTCGCCAACACGGCGTGAATCGCGTATCCATCGGAGTGCAGTCCTTCGAACCCCAGCTGTTGCGCAGGATGGGCCGGGCCCACGACGCCGACCAGGCTCGCGAAGCCTTGGATCTGGTGGCCGCCTCGGGCTTGCGATGGAGCGCCGACCAGATCTTCGCCCTGCCGGGGCAGACTCTCGAACAGTTTCTGTCATCCCTGCGGACGCTGCTTTCCTGGAAGCCTTCGCACGTCTCGTTCTACGGCCTCACGTTGGAGCCGGGAACTGAATTCTGGAAACAGCACGAGGCGGGGAAGCTCGCCGAAGCCGACGAAGACCTTTACGCCGATATGTACCAGCAAGGTGTGCAAATCCTGTCGGATGCCGGAATTTGTCGGTACGAGGTCTCCAACTTCGCGCGACCTGGTGACGAATGCCGTCACAACGAAGCCTATTGGGACACGCGTTCCACCTGGTACGCTGCAGGCAACGCCGCGCACGGCTACACGCCGCATCTGCGCTGGCGCAACCCGCGGGGATTGGGCGCGTGGTCGAGCTGGGCCGACGAAGGCTTTCCGCTCAAAGGGCTGATCGCCGAAGAACTGGACGTGGAACAGCGTTGGACCGAGGAATGGTTTTTGGGATTGCGGCAGGCCCAAGGAGTCGATCTGGCGAAATTGGCGACCGAATTTCCGGACAAGCGCGCTCCGCGAGAAGCCATCGCCAAGCGGATCGCGTCTCGGCACGCGGAAGCGATAGGGGACAGAATCCGTCTGGTGGGCGACGGGTGGCTGTTGCTGGACTCCATCGCGGTCGAGCTGTCGGGCTGATCGCCTTACTTCAATTTCGTGACAGTAACCTGTTTTGGCGTCACCGACCAGTTCAGGATCGAATATTCCGCGGCTTCGCGCGTCCAGGTTCCATCGTGGATCTCGATGGATTGCACCCGCCCCACGTATCCCGCGATCCCGGTGTTGGGGCTTCCTGAAGCGAAGGTCGTCGATTCCTCATCAGTTGGCCAGGGCACCGGCATGCTTCCCGATTCGCGGAAGGTGGAATTGGGGTCGACAACGGTGACAAAGATCGAATCGTCCACGCGCCGCAATTGGGATACGAGCCACGAGCCACGAGGAGCCATGTTTGATCCCACCGGGGACTCTACGATGATCCCATCGACTTCCGTGCGAAGCACGAATCTGCCACCCGACAATTTCAGGGCGACGAATGGTGCTGTCGATCCGGGGGAAGAGAAGGAGGTCAGCGTTCCGGTATCGGAGCCCGCTCCGTCCAGCCGGAAAACGGTCTGCATGCCGAACCGCGATCCCAGCGTGGTGCCGGGTATCGAAAACTTGAGCGAGCCATCTTCGGTGACGCCCCAAGCGTTGAGTTCGGTGTAACCTTCGGTGGATTGGGATCCAAAACTGCGCACCATGGTTTGGGCTTGATTGTCGGAGCCGTCGGCGGGGTTTCCGTTGGAGTAGCAGGCCAGGAAACCTCCCTTTCGCGTGTAGACGAATTTCGTTCTACGATATCCGCTGGCGACGTCGGGATCGTTGAAGCCGTGCCTGAATTTGATTTTCCGAGGATGGCCCGGAGCCAGCGAGTCCAGGTAGATCCAGACCTCCGATTTCTTGTCGGAAAGACTCCAATAGCTGGTGGCATGCGGGATCCAGCGGCCCGTTTCGTCGTAGAAGCGGTACTCCAGATTGCTGAGAAAACCTTCGGGATAAGCGGGCGTGACGAAATTTGACGTCCATTCCACGATCGTGTCCAGGACAACCCGGACGGGCACGCCGTAGAGCGTCCGGGTCAAGCCGATCGGCTCCACCTCGATGGTTTCCGCATGCGGCCAGTTCGCCGTGTCCTCCAGATCTTCCTGCGAAAGAACCGCGTCGATCTCGGTCGGGGAGTTGGAGTCCAACTCGAAATCGAGCCGACCCGGAGGCGCGGAGCCGTTGCGTTTCATGATCACGGCCATTCGGTAGGCGCCGGGATACACCTCGGGTATGGAGGTTCGTTCGCCGGGCATGGCCAGGGATCGCGATGAAATGCCCGTGCCGAGCAGGGAAAGGCTGTAGCCGAGATCCCAATACTCGCTTGCACCCGGCGGCAGGTGGATTGTGATCCCGACCTGCAGTGGCTTGCCGAGAACAATATTTGTCTTCACCGCGCTGTCCAGGTCGCCGCCCCAGGCGAAGGTCGCGCCCTCGCCGGATACGGGATCGACAGCCGTCGCATGGCAAGGCAATGCTTCGTTTTCGGGGAGGGCGAACCGCCCCGAGTCGTCGCTCCAACCGCTCATGGCCATGGATGTGTCGGGTTTGGCGATGTTGCCTGAAGTACGCAGGCCCGACGAGTCGGGCAGGACACGGATGCGGGTGCGACGACAGTTTCCGTCGGAGCCGAAAATCCGCATCTCCTTCCAAACCTTGGCTTTCGCGCTGGATGCCACTCGGGTGGGGAGTGTCGCCAACGAGGTGTCGAAGGCGAACGCCGTGTCCCAGACCACGGTCAATCCGCTGCTCGGATCGGTGGCGACGATGTGGATGGGTTTGCCCCGCTGTTGGGAAAGCTGGAACGCGCCCGCGCCGTCAGTGGTATCCAGTGCGCCGGAATTCGTCTCGGAAACGATCCAGCCCCCGATCGAAGCCTGGTTGGTGGACCAATCGAGCGAGGGGACGATGCGACCGGCCACGGACCCGGCCTTGGTGGACATGCCACCCACAACAATCGTATCGGCGGGAAGCACTTCCACGATGGCGGAAAGGACGACGGATCCCGGGGCCGTGGAGTAGACGAATCCGGTACGGTAGCCACCCGGCGCCAGCCCCGAAAAGGACCACTCGCCCGAAGCATTCGGGGCGACGGCGTGGTCTGTGCCCAAGAGCACCACCAGGACAGGAAACGACGAGGTGTTCCGTTCCAGATGACCCTGCAGGCTGCCTTGCTCGCTCAAGCGGATGGAACCCGCGTCGACTTTGCGGATGGAGTCGGGTCGAATCGACAGGAATCGTCCTTGCCCGCTCGAGGAATCGAGGATTTCCAGGTTCCATGATCCGGTGTCCGGGAGGGCGATCGAAAAACGGCCCGTCGAATCGACGCGGGACTGCCACTCGATCGCCGCCGTTCCGCTCAAAGCGCTCCACTGCTGTGGACGGATTCTGACGGTCGCACCGGTGGCCGATGTACCGTCGTTGCGGATCACGCGCGCCTGGAAGCTGTCGGGAACGTCGGTGCCGCCTCCGCCGCTGGTCTGGGCCAAGTTGCACGACCAGGCCAAGCACATCCAGGCAACCAGGACGAATGCCAGGGGGAGCCGCCAAAACCTGTCTCGTGTCACGCCGTCGAAATCGTTGGACAGGGGAGCTCCCCGTTTGGGTTGGTTCGATGGTGTTCCGGCCTTTGCGCATGGAATCCGGAATCGGCGCCATCTGGTACGACCCGAAAGATACAGCATCTCAAAGTCGAGCGGATTGCAACGTTGTTGCCGCGACATGCCTCAGCACTCCGGTTCACGATGCTCGTCGACGAGATTTTCCGATAGCGGGAAGATCTGGAAGTTCGCCTGGAAGATCGCCTCGGGTGTTTCGTCTGTGGCCGCTCGCAGCATGTCGGCACGCAGCTCGTCGATCCGACGAGCGAACCGGCGCAATGACTCGTGCGACATCGCCAAGGTGACTGTCGAAAAATGACGTTTTCCGGGTGGGAGAATGTCCATCGCCTCCAATCCGCGAAGGACCATCTCCTTCTTGAACTCGCGCAACAACACGGGTGGTGCTCCCTCCGCGCTGACCACCGGGTCGGATTGCTGCCAGCCGCCCTTTTCGTCTCGGCGCACCAGGCCCAGTTCGCAAAGGCGCTCCACGGATTTGCGGGCCTTCTCCGCGCCGATCCGAGGTCGGAGAAGGCGGCCCAGGCGCGAGTAGTCGCCACCCCAGTTCGAATGGACCACCAGCTCGCGGATCGCCACGTGGTGCCATTCCTCCCAATACGGGAATTGGTGGGCCCCGGCCCGGGCGAATGCGCGTGCCTTGCGGAGCTCTTTGAGGACTTCCAGATGGCGAAGCCGTTCGTCGGCGGTTCGGGCCTGGTTGTAGCGGACCAGGGCGGTGAAAAAGTTCGCGGGAGCGTCGACGAGGCCGAGGACATGACAAATACTGGCGATCGATTCCTCGCCCAGGTTGCGTGCGCCGGATACGACGAGGGACATGAACCCCATCGATTGGAATCCCGCCTTCGCGGAAAACGCGCGCAGGGAAAACCGGGGGCGGAGCCGTCGTTCCTCCTCGAAATAGTCGCGGAGAAAACCGCGGAAATCGTCCCGTTCGAACAAGGTGTCCAGAGCCTTGTTGCGTTCCGTTTTTTTCGCCGCAGGCGAGATATCCGTCTCCTTTGCGCAAGAGCGCTGTCCGGGGGGGACTGTCGCAATGATCAGGAAAGCTACAGCACCGCCACCGGGTTGTCTCGAATGAACACGATGCGGCCGCTTGAGCGAAACGGCCATCCGATATTGCAAAGTCGATACGATTGTGCTTCCAAACGCTTCCAAACCGCTCCGAGCTCGAAAGGGCTCGCGAACGGGCCTGGATCCAGGGTTGACAGAAAGTGGTCGATGGATCGGGGAAGTCTGGAAGCACTCGAAAGCAGAATTTGTCATTGATCGGGTTTCTCGTTCGAGCCTACCTCGGGCGGGCTCCATATTCCTATCGGGCGGTGCAGTTTCGCTCGTCCAGTCAATTCACCGATAAGGAAATCCGATGGATTCATCCAAGCGTTCCCGCGAGATGGGCATAGATCGAGATTCTCGTGCGTCTGGAACAACCACAAGAAGTACCCGTCGAAAATTGTCGACGCTGCTCCTGGCGACCGCGTTCGGGATCGCTGCGGCCAACCAGGCGGCCTCGGCATTCGACGTCACAGGTAGGATTTCCACCGGTTCGGGCACGGCACTCGCTGGCGTCACTGTGACACTGCGTTCGGGTGCCACCACGAAAACTGTGACCACCGATTGGTCGGGCAGCTACGCTGCCACCGGACTCGCGAACGGATCGTGGACGGTCAGGCCATCCAAAGCATCCACGTTCTTCGCTCCCGAATCGATCTTTCTGTACGCCCAGACCAGAAACGCGTCCATCGATTTCGTAAGTGGATCGCCAACCGCTGCTTTGACAGGAATTGACGTAGGTCCGGTGCTCGCGAGCGGTTCGACCTACGTGAGCGGCCCTGGCGTGATCATGGTTGGTCGCGGCCCGGCGCTGGGAAGCGGTGAGAACGGCATGGACGCCTTCCACTTCTACAACAAGAGCGTCGTCGGCGACGGCGATCTGATCGCCAAGGTCGGGAATCTGACCGGGGGTGGCCAGGATGCGCAGGTGGGCATCATGCTGCGCGAAAATCTTTCCGCGAATTCGCGCTTCACGGCCTTGGTGTTCCGCCCCCACCAGCCGGGAGCGGGCGACCATGTCATGAGCATTTCCCGCGTGACCAAAGGGAGCGGTGCTCCGGCGGGTGGCTGCCATAAAGAACGGTGCAATTCCGTCGATGCATCCAAGCCGATCTGGTTGCGCATCCACAGGCAGGTCAACGACTTCCTGTTCTACTGGTCGACCGATGGAGCTGGCTGGATCTACGTGGGCAGCTCCACCGTGGCCATGGCGCAGAACCTTTTGGCTGGCGCGGTTCTGGTGGGGCCCGACAGCACATCGACACAGGCGACGGTCGAACAATTGTCCTTCGCACCCAATGCCACGCCAAAAGTCGTCGTTTCGAGCTCGGCGAATAGCGCCGCCGTGGGGAACAACCTTACGCTGACTGCCACCGCGACAGATCCCGACGGCACCATCTCGAGCGTGCAGTTTTTTGTCAACGGGTCGCGCGTGGGCATCAGTTCGATGGCTCCTTACCAGGCCGTCTGGAACACGCTCGGGCTTTCCGCAGGCAACTATCTGTTGACCGCCAAGGTCACCGACGACAAGGGTGCCTACGGATACAGCATCCAGAAAACCATCGCCCTCACGGGTGGTGCAGTCGCCGCACGCCCGGTGGCGCTGTTGGTCGCGAAGTCCACTACCTTGGCGGGAGGCGATCTGATCCTCGGAGATCGCCTGAACGCGCTCGGGTTCACTGTGGTGGTGAAGACCGACGCCGCCGCGGCGGCGACTGATACGGCTGGCAAGGCGCTGGTCGTGCTGGCTCCTTCTGCTAGCGCGGCGAACGTGGGGATCAAGTTCAGAGCGGTGAAAAAGCCCGTGCTTGTGGCCAACCCGGCTCTCTACGCCAAGATGTCGATGACAGGATCCGTCCAGAATACGGATTGGGGTTTCGCCGCCTCCAAGGACAGCTTGAACTTGATCGGTTGCCGCGCCGACCTCCTCGATTGGAGCGTCAACGGCGGCGTCAACCGCAACAATGGTGTCGGAAACTGTCATGAACTGACCGCCGCGTTGTTCGGCAAGCGGCAGGTGCAGACCGTCCGCGGCAACGTGGCCTGGGCCAAGCCCGCCGCCAGCGCCAAGGTCGCTGCGACGTTGGACGCCGATCCGGCCAAGGCTTCCATTTTCAGCTACGATGCGGGTGCCGTCATGGCCTCGAATTTCGCGGCTCCCGGCCGTCGTGCCGGAATCTGGCTGGATACGGCTTCGGCCAAGTCAATTTCCGACGCCGGCCGTACCTTGCTGGACGCTTCGGTGTACTGGGCCGCGCAGCTTCGCAAGCCCATCACCAAAAAAGTGATGGTCATCAACTACGAGCCCATCCTGGCCACCCGAGGAGGTCAGCTCATGCATGTCTACAAGGGCTGGGTCGATCCGCACGAAATGGCGCGGGAATACTTGAGCGACCTCACCGAGGCCAGCGGCGGCTACCTGCGTTGGCAGTTGGTGGACTTCAAGGACGTGAATGGAATGCCCCCCAACTACACTGGTTTCCAGTGGACCGAGTCCAAGATCATTGGCGCCATCGACAGCGCGAAATATCCTCCCGGCGGTGCTGACTACAACCAGATCATCGCCACCTACGGCATCGACTCCAAGGTGCGCGCCGGCCAGTTGGACGAAGTCGTGATGTACGGTCCCGGAGGGGCTGGATTCGACGAATCGCGGATGGCAGGACAAAATCCGTACTACATCAACGGCGATATCACCTACCTGCCCAACACGCCAAATTTTGCCATCATGGGACTCAATTCCGAGCGTGGAACCGGCGAAGCTTTGGAAAGCTTCTCGCACCGTGTCGAAGCCACCATGTCCAACACCTTTGGCTGGGCCTATAGCGACTGCGAAGGTTATCCCGATTTTCGTCTGCGAACCGCTTGGGAGCAGTTCGCCACCAACAACAAGACGGTTGTTGTCGGTCAGCCCACCGGCATGGGCAACGCGCACTATTCGCCTGTATCTCCGGAAGACTACGACTGGAACGCGCGCTGGTACCTCCCCGATGGTCCTTGGGTGACCGCCAACACGTACGCCGACGACTGGGCCGCCAACTACCCCTACTTCAAGGGCACCACCAACATCGTGGATACACGCACCTGGGATCCACAGACAGGGACCGAGTTTTCGCTGAACGATCGCGGATTCAAGCGCTGGTGGCTGGGGCACATGCCCCGCGTGCTGGGCAACAACATCGACGGAACCCTGGAAAAACGTCGCGAAACGGTGGCCGCCAACGGCACCGGATTCAGCAACAACTGGTGGGACTACATGGTCGATTTCAACAAGCGACCAGAAAGCAGCGGCCCGCAGGGGCAGTCTTGCCGCGAGTCGTACCGTACCCCCGATGTCGTGACAGGACTTGTCGCCACGGTTGCTGGCGACCATGTGGACCTGGTTTGGGACGCGGTGCAAGGTTCTCCCGACTACGCCATCGAGAAGTCGCTCGACGGTACGACGTGGACGAACGTCTATGCGATCGGCGGCCCCAGCGCGTCGGTGTACGGCTTGACGGACGGCGTACCGGTCTCCTTCCGGATCAAGGCGTACAACGCCATCGGTTCGGCTTGGCCTTCGGCTGCGGTCACCGTGACCCCCGGGGCTCCCGTCGAGCCTTGCTCGCCCGCGACCTTGATCAGCGGCGGCCAGTCGGGCAACTTCAACACGACAGGATCCGTCTGCTTCAAGACAAGTTCCAACATCGTGGGTTGGGGCTGCGCGAACTTCGACGGCCGCGTCATGAAGGTCAACGGCGTGCAAATGGCGTGCGGTCAATTGCCCGTGCCTGCCGCCGTGAACGGCTACAACTATTTCGAAGCCACGGCCGGCACCTACGCCTGGTCGAACTTCTGGTGGTGGTAGCAGTTAGTCAGAAACGGACAAGTTGACCCAAACGGCCATCGGGAGCGATCCCGGTGGCCGTCGTTTGTTGTCAGGCCATCTTCCGCAAAAGGTCCAGATCGTCCTGAAGCTTGGCCTGCGCCATCTGGCTGCTCACGATCGCATCCTGGATCCCGCGGTTGTAGAACAGGTAGCCCGCCTCGTTCTCCAGCCAGTCCAGGAAGATGCGTCGACGCAGGTCGGAGACGGGTTCGTCCCACTGTTCGACAAAAAACGACTCGGCCGCGCGCGACAATTTCTCGCGCTGGAACGGATCGAGTTCGATTCTTGTCAACGGCGCCTTCCTGGGAGGCGCCATGTCAGAATTCGTCTTCGCTGCGGGCCAGGATGTTTCCGCCGTAGACGGAATTCGACGGAGCCGTGATCAC
>JBDKGS010000022.1:0-25345 GCA_039798065.1 Fibrobacterota bacterium
TCGCCGCTTTCGGACAGCGCCCCGTAGGTTTCGTAGGCCACCTCGAGTTCGGGAAGAACCTCGCCGCCTTCTGTCCGAAACCCGCCTGGAGCGCAGTCCAGCCGAACATGGCGGGTCTGGACCACCCCGACGGACCGATTTCTGTCATAGGGGCTGCCGCCCTTCACCCAGGTCGAATCGGCGATGCCCACTTCAAGACTCCTTGGAAAGAACCGTCCGCAGCATCCAAACGGGTTTGAAACCCTGGAAAGCGCCGGTCTGGTTCCAGAACACCGCAACCACTTCGGTGGCCATCGACTGGACGACGTTCACGTAGAGCCGATCGGCGTAGATGCGCGACAGATGCAATCCGCGACCACGCGAATCCAGAAGCCCTTCGCCTCGGATGTGGCGGTCGAGCAGCCGCATGGTCTCGTCGGGCTCGAGGATACCCGAGGGATCCTGGACGGAGAAGACATGTTTTGTCGAGTCCCTTCCCCACCGGATCGTGGCTGCAGCCTGTGGCGAATGGTGGATGGCGTTCGACAGGAGTTCATCCAGCACCAATCGCAACCGGCGACTCGTGGAGAGCGGAGTTTCGAGACTCGCTTGAACCTTGCGGCAGATGCTCGAAACCTGAACCAGTGCGGAAGCCTGGTCTTCACCAAGCACTTGCGCACCCGTGCCGAGGAATTTTTCCAAACCGGGAGCCCATCCATTCAAACGAAGCTTCCAGCAAAGAGCCAATTCGTCCAACAGCAGCGGTGTGGTTTTGGCCGTGACCACGCCAAGCCCCAACGCTCGGGCGGGGGCCACCAATTCATCGACGCTTCGCGCCGTCCAGACCACCACGGGGATGCCTTTGGCCTGGATGGCGGACAATGCCTCCAAGCCATCGAAGTCCCTCTCAATGGCGGCTTCTCCCACCACCATTCCGACATTTCCTGTCTCGAGCGCGGCGAAGGCATCCTTCACGGTACGGCACGAAACCACCCTGACCCCGAGTCGGTTGGCCAGGAGCGGAGCCGGACGTGGATCCGGATCGAGCAACAGGATGGTGGATGGGTGCATCTGGACCAGTTCGGTCTAGAGGTAGATCCGGTGGGCAAGCCAGGACAGGATCGAAGATCCCAAAAGGTACTTGAAGACTTCGACGCCTGCCAAGGAAAGCAGGACTACTCCGAGTTCGAGCACAAGCACCAGGATGAGCACCGCGAGCCCCGCGGCGATCGCCCCGGCGACCATCGGGCGAATCTCCCCCTTGCGGGAAAGGATCCGCCGGATCCAGCTCCGCTCAGCCTCGGACGGAGCGGCGGACGCGCCAGGCTTTGTCGCCAACGTCGATCGGCTTGGGGGTGGAACCGACGATCTTGATCGTGGCAGAGGTGCGGGTCGTACGGACAACCAGTCCGTAACCGCGCATGGCCAGCATGCCTCGCTCGGATCCCGCCGCCATGAACTCGTAGATGTCGCCTTGCCCGATTCCGTCGGATTCTCCGCGGTCGATGATCACGGCGGTTCCCGGCATCTGGACCCGGCCAAGCCGATTGTTCACCAAGACCTGGGCGGGAATCGGATCCTGGACATCCTGGAAGGACGAAACCGACGCGGCGATCGGCATCTCGAACCGACGGATTTTGGCATTGCCGCCAACCAAGCCGTAGACGGCCACCAAACGGCACAGGAGCGAACGCTTGCGGATCTCGACCACGTCGGCCAAAGCCCGGACCTCCTCCAGACGCCCCTTGGTTCCGCCGAGAACGTTGGAAGCGACCTTTTCGTCGCGTTCCACGATCTCGACGCGATCGCCCAGCTTCAGACCGTCGTCGGAACCGAACTTTGCGCCCACGACAAATCCAGGCATCAATTGACGGATTCCGTAATCGCCCTCGTACACGACTTCCGATTGGACGGCGGGTGCAGGCTGGTCGGCGGGATACAGCACCGGAGCATTCACGACCATTTCCAGGCTGAGGACGCTCTGGGTGGGTGGAATGATGAGCTCGAGGTTTCCAGAAGTGGTGTCGATGGCCACGACTTTCTGGTTCAAAGGATTTGGTGCGAAGCCTGCCAGCGGATCGTTCGAGACAACCGCTGGTTTGCCGGACGACGTGTCGGAATTTGTCTGGGCCGTGTTGCCGTTCACCACGGGCTGCCCGTTCTCGTCCAGGGCGATCTGGTCGCCAGGGTAGATCCAGTGGGCGTCCTTGACCTGCGGATTCTTCTGCCAGACAGAAGGCCACTTGAACGGATTCCCCAGGTATTTGCCCGTGATGTCCCAGAGCGTGTCGCCCTTGACCACGACGTGGGTGGTGCCCGCAGCCAGCGCTGCCGCCGCGGCGGCCAGGAAAATTCGCGAGATCCTGGAGCGATTCATGTATACCTCCCAACGCAGTCTGGTCATCGCAACTCGTTGCATTGTGGCGACTTGCGCATCATTCCAAAGTGTAAGATATTCCCGCAGGAATCGCCACCGGACTTTCTAGACAGGGATTGTCTCAGTCCAATTTGTCCTTCAGCTTCTGGACGAACAGCAGCGCTTCAAGGGGGGTCATCCTCACCGGATCGGCTTCACGAACCAAGGACGCGACCTCGTCCTGCGCCGGATCGCCGGCAAAAAGCGACAACTGGACCTTAGGGGGCGCCGGTGGGGGCGACTTTTTGCGACCGATCTGCAATTCCTGGGCTTCCAACTGCAACAGGATGCCTTTAGCCCGATCCAGGACATTTTCCGGCACGCCTGCCATGCGTGCCACATGCAGACCGTACGAGCCGTCGCAGGCCCCGGGGACCACACGGTGCAAGAACACGATGCGGCCTTCGTGCTCGCGTACCAGCACTTGGAGGTTTTCCAGTCGCGGCAGTCGATCGGAAAGCACCGTGAGTTCGTGGTAGTGGGTGGCAAAAAGCGTCTTGGCCGCGATTTCGGGGTTCTCGTGGAGGCTCTCGGCGATCGCCCAGGCCAGCGAAAGCCCGTCGAAGGTGCTGGTGCCGCGCCCGACCTCGTCCAGCAGCACCAGACTGCGGGGCGTCGCGTTGTGCAGAATGTTGGCGGTCTCGATCATCTCGACAAGAAATGTCGACTGGCCGCGGGAAAGACGGTCGGCAGCGCCCACACGAGTGAAGACGCGATCCACAAGCGGGATCACGGCCTTGTCGGCAGCCACGGGGCAACCCGCGTGGGCCATGACCACGGCAAGTCCTGTCATGCGCAGGTAGGTGGATTTACCGCCCATGTTGGGTCCGGTCACCAACTGGATTTGGGGCCCTTCGCAATCCAGCAGCACGTCGTTGGACACGAAGGGAATGTCGGGATGAAGGCTTTCCAGCACCGGGTGGCGCAATCCGCGAAGGTCCAATCGCGAACCTTCGTGGAAATCGGGACGCACCCAGCGATACTCTTCGGCTCGTTCGGCGAAACTCGCGAGAACGTCCGAGCTGGCAATTTCCGTCGCCACCTTCTGGATTCGCTGTAGATGCGAGGCAAGGGTGTCGCGCAAGCCGCAGAACAGCTCGTATTCGCGCTCCTTGATCTTCTCGTCGGCACCCAGGACCTGCTCTTCCCAGCGTTTCATGTCCGGCGTGGTGTAGCGTTCGGCGCCGGTCAGGGTCTGGATGCGCTGGTAGTCCGACGGAATCCGGTCGGCGTGCATCTTGGTGATCTCGATGTAGTATCCAAAAACGCGGTTGTACCCCACCTTGAGGGTGGAGATGCCGGTGCGGTCGCGCTCGGTCTGCTGCAGCGCGGCCAAGGCGTCGCGGCCTTCGCGGGCGCCGGCCTCCAGCTCCACGATGCGCGCGTCGGAACCGGACTTGATCAGTCCGCCATCGCGGACAGAAAGCGGCGGCGATTCCACCAACAAGGCTTCGATGGGAGCGGCGAGCTCCGACAAACCACCGAGCGAGGCGGCCAACCGAACCAGCAGGTCGTCGCCGGTGGTGGTCAGAATCTGACCAACCCGTTCGGAGGCTGCCAGTCCACGCGCCGCGCCGATCAGGTCGCGGGCGTTCACGCGCAGGGTGGCGATCTTGCCGGCAAGACGCTCCAGGTCGGTGATGGAAGCCAGTTCGCGCTGGAGTTCTTCCAATCGCGGACGATTCGAGCGCAGAGCTTCCACGGCCTGCTGGCGCTCGCCGATTTTTGGCAAGTCCAACAACGGCTGCGCGAGCCAACGCCGCAACTGGCGCGAACCCATGGAGGTGCGGCACCGGTCCAGCAATCCTGCAAGGCAGGCGGATTTGTCGTCTTCGTGCAACGGACGCAGGATCTCCAGATTCCGCAACGTGGACCCGTCCATGGACAGATGGGCGTCGCGTCCCCGCGGCCACAAACCGCGAACGTGCGTCAGAATCCGTCGACCTTCGTCGGCGGCGTAGCGCAACGTGGCGGCCGCCGCTCGCAAGGCGAATTCGTCTTCGCCCCAACCAAAACCTTCCAGCGTCACCGTCCCGAAGTGTTCGTTCAACGAGCGCTGCGCGGCCGGCAATCCCGGGAAGAACCCGGCCGACATGGACCAGTTGCCCTCCAGGTCCTGCAGTTCGCGCGGCGCGGTCGGGAGAGTTTCCGGCCACACCACTTCCACAGGCCCCAGTGTTTCCAGCTCGGCCAGCACCATGTCGCGCGGACCCTGCAGCGCCTCGAAGCGCCCCGTTGTGAGGTCCATGGCGGCCAAGCCCCACTCGCCGCCTTTTTCGCCAGGCAGCAATGCCGCCAGAAGGTTGTCGGACCGTTCGTCCAGGCAGGCATCGGAAAGAGCGGTGCCACGGCTGACGATTTCCGTCACGTCGCGCTTCACGATCCCCTTGGCCAGGGCCGGGTCCTCGGTCTGCTCGCAAACTGCCACTTTCCGTCCGGCGTTCACCAACCGCGGCAAATAGCGCTCCAATTGGTGGTACGGGAAACCCGCCAACGGGGTCTTTTCGGGACCGCTGCCGCCACGTGCCGTGAGCGTGATCCCCAAAATGCGCGAGGCGTCCACGGCATCTTGCGCAAAGGTCTCGTAGAAATCGCCCATCCGGTAGAGCAGGATGGCATCGCCCACCCTCGCCTTGGTGGCGAGGTACTGCTTCATGAGCGGCGTTTCTTCACCGGCTTTGGCCATGGTCGTGGGTCTCCTGCTGATCCGAGCGAGACCCGGGAATTTAGCTCGTCGCGACCTACAAGGTGTCTCGGGTCGCACGGATGGTGAACGACAGGCTGTCGACGCAGGCTCCGGCGACGAATCCCTGCGCCCCCGTCAACTTGGGACGGAGCAATCCGTTGGCGCGGCGGTTCGATCGGAACCCACGCCGCCATTCCAGCAATCCCGGCTCCGGGAAATACACCCGCAACACGACAGGTCCTGTCCTGTCGAACAGGTCAGCCTCCACGCCCCAACGTTCGGGCCATGTCGGATCCCCCTCGATCTCCCCCGCCTCCTCGTATTCCAAAACCCTTCGGTTCCCGAGCACCTTCAGTTCGTCGGGATCTTCCGCATCGTCGCCCTCCTCGCGTCGGGCCCGCAGCGACACGATCCGTCGCGCCTTGGCGGCGAAATCCAACTCGGCCCAGACTCCGCCCCAGAGCGATGTGTCGCGGAGAAGCGGGAAAGACAATTTTTGGAAAGCCAGCGGCACGACCACCCCATGCGGATCGGGAAAGGGTTCGATCGAATGCGGAAACCAAAGCGTGTCGCCCGCTGACAAATTCCGCCAAGGCAGCAGCCCCCGGCGCAGGCTGTCGAGCCCCGAGTTTTCCAGTCCCGCCGTGCTCGCGCGGGGATCGGATGCCAGGGCGCCATCGCGCAGCGGAGCTGGGATCCGCAACATTCCCCCGATCCCGCAACCGGTCGGGACGCGCGCCGTACCGCGGATGGTGTCGGTGCGCCTTCCCGATCCATCCGTCCAAGCGACCACCAACGCGAGATTCCATGCCGTTCCAGGCGGAACCAACGAATCACCCCCATGGGGAACCCAGAGGGTCGGGTCGGATTCGAGAGGGCGGTACACGACAGAATCTGCCGCCCCCTCCCGAAGCAGGACCGCCGTCGATTTCGCGACGTCCATCCAGCCGGAAGGCAGGGCCCGCCCATCCAAAGGAAGCGGTGCCTGCACGCGCAGCGTGTCGAAGCGGCGCCCCGAGACCAGCATCATCGAAACCTGCAACGGCGCGGGGGATTGCGCCTCGGGAGGCGACATGTTCCAGGGGCCGTCGCAAGAACACAACGCGCCCATCAGGACGATTCCAGCTAGGAGAGGATGCGTGCCAAGCATGTTCAGAACCGTCTTTCGTAGCCGAACATCACCGGAAAAAATCCGTAGCCGTTCACGTCGTCGGGCACCGGGGGCTTGGCCTTGGTATCCCACGAACGCAGGATCACGTTGCGGTGGTTTGTCACGTTGATCATGCTCCAATACCAGCGGTCGGCCCCGATCCGCAAATCCAACGGAACCAAATCCAACCGGAAATAGTCGGGCCGATGTCCCGCGCTGTTGGCGCCCCAAACGAGCCAACTCGCGTCGTCTCCCCAAGCACCCGTGCCATCGCTTTCTTGCAAGGGGTTTGCCGACTTCACCCATCCCGTGGGCTCGGTCCATGCCATGCCGGTGCTCCACGAGAGACTCGCCGTCGATTTCAGGGAGCGATCCTTCACGGTACGCCAGAACCCGTTCGAACGGCCCAGCCACTCGGCCGCGAGGTCGACTTTCAGGCGGTGCCGCTGATCCCACGGCGCCCAACGCGCAGGGAATTCCACCGTTCCTTGGGGGCCCTCGAAGGTCGGTTGTTTCACGACCGACATGCCCCATGCATACGAGGCCGAACCCGCCAAGGGACCCGATTCACGCGTCACCGACAGCTCGGCACCCGCCGCCCAACCACGCAGCATCACCAGGTTGCGATTGAACCAGTCGCCCACCGGCTGGGCGTCTCGCGACAGGCCGCTGTTGGGGAAATAGTATGGAAGCTCCCGCATCTGTTTGCCGTACGCATCGAAGCGCGCCGTGAGCCCCAGCGGAAGGCTGGAACGCTGCGCTCCAAAGGCTGCCAAAAATTGTCGCGACGGCTTGGCGGGAGGCAACAACGGATACCAGAACTCATTGGGTTGCTCGGCCTCGTCGAACTTCAGGCTCGTCACGTACTGGGTGTAGGTCCCCGCGTGGACTTCGAGCTTCCAGTCGGTGGTCGGAGTCCACCCCAGCGTGCCCCTGAAATCGAAAGTGGGATCCTCGAATTTTGGATTCCACCCTTCGCGGACACCGATGGAAAACGTCCATCCCGAGGGCAGGTTCCAGATGTTCGAGACGTAGGGCTCCCAGAGCCAGACCGGATCGGGCTTGGCCGATTCGACCACGCCCGTGGTCAGATCGCGGCTGGTGAGCCGGCTTGCGATGTACGTCGCCTCGCCCCCGGCCACAAGCGCGGCCTTCCACGGCATCCTGTAGGTCAATTCCTGTCGCACCTTCAGGTCTTGCACCGAGTTCCCCGAGGTTTCCAGGTCGGCGACAGAAAACGTCTGGTCGAACCAGCTCCACGACGCGCTCCCCCGCCACCGGAAATCGTCGGAAAGCGCCTTGGACCAATTCACCGGTACCGCGTAGTTGCCCCAGTCGATGTAGGTGGGATTCTCGTCCATTTCGTCGCGCCCCGCATACACGCTGGCCCGCACCGTGTCCCGCCCATCGGTCCAGCCCAGACCCGATTGGATGTCGAAAAAGCGGTAGTCAAGCTGGAAGTCCATCAGGCCCAGCTTGCGCAACACCGTGAACATCCTGTCGAAGTAGGTGTAGCGCCCTGCGGCGTCGATCCACCAATTTCCCATCCGCCGTTCCATCTCCAAGCTGAAGGCGAAATTCGACCATCGGAACATCCCGTCCACACAGCAAGTATCGCGGATGGAGCCTGGATTCTTGGTGTGCACATCCAACACGCTGGCAAGCCGGTTCCCCCATCGGGCGTCGAAGCCTCCGGGGTACATGGCCAAGTCGGCCAATCCGTCGACCACGAACGTGCTCATCATGCCACCGAAATGACTGGGACTCCAAAGGATCGCGTCGTCGAACAAGACCAGATTCTGGTCGGCCGAACTTCCGCGCACGTACAGCTTGTTGGAATAGTCGGAGCTGCCCGCCACCGACGGCGACCGCAATGCGGCCCTCATCACGTCGGGTTCGCCCGCGATGCTGGGGAGTTGCCGTGCCAAACCCATCGGAATCCTGGCGACAGCCGACGGCTTGGTTCCTCGGACCACCACGGTTCGCCCCACCTGGGATTGTTCCAAAACCCGTAGCGTGTCGAGACCAGGCTGCGCCAATGCGCTCTGCTGCCGAGAACGATCCGGACCGGATACGGAATCCATGACGAAAACTGCCGCGTTTCCAGCAGAATCTGTCAAGACGGCAGCGGATCCCGCCGAATCCCCAGCCCTCGCCGCGGAATCCCACAACGGTGATTGCGGCAATGCCACGGAATCGGGCGTGGAGTTCGCGCACCAGAAAACAGCAAGGAATTGGACAAGAATCGACATCGAAGCGAAAAACTACTGAAACCTCCATTATCACTCCGTGACGGTCGTCACATTCGTCGGGCGAGCCCCGAATCGAGCATCTTTCCGTCGACGACCATGGACTCCATCCGCAAAAAACCAACACCGCTTCGCCCCATCGCGCTCCTTCTCGTCGCGGCGTTCGCGGCGAGCGCCTCCGATCCCTTCGCCGGCAAGCGTGTCCAGAAACTGTCAGCCATGGAAGGTGCCGATGCGCGTGCCGCCTTGGAGATCGTACCCATCCAAGGTCTGGACGGCCCTGTCGGCGACGAACTGTGGGTGCTGCACCGTGTCGGCCGGTACACGCGCTGGGGCGACTGCAAGGACGGCGCGGTCTGGACGGATTCCGTCAACCTCTCCCTGGGCCGCCCGGAGCGCGACACGGCATGGGAGCCGCACTTGGTCGTGCATGAACTCCTCAGCTGGCTGGTCCCCGAACACATCGCGCGCCGTGCCGTGAACACCAGAACCGGAGCACTCCGCGCCTGCGGCATGTTTTGGCGAATGGAGCCCTGACGCGAGGCATTTCAGGACATGCGCATCCTCTGATGGCGGGTTTTCAAGTACCTTTGCGACCCGCGGCCGGCACCGCCCTTAAAATCCATTGCAGAGGTGAATTATGGCGCTCGTGAAGAAGGAATTGTCCGATTCGATCGGAACCATCATCATGGACAACCCGGCCAAGCGAAACGTGCTCAGCGACGACATGATCCACGCGATCACCGACGCCCTTGCCGGATTCCGTCAACAGGAGGTCCGCGCCGTGATCCTGCGCGCCACTCCCGGAACCAAGGTCTGGTCGGCCGGCCACGATGTCAACGAGCTCCCCGACCGCGGACGCGATCCACTTTCGTGGAACGATCCTCTTCGCGTGCTGGTGCGCGCCATCCAGGAGTTTCCCTCGCCCATCATCGCGTTGCTGGAAGGTGGCGTATGGGGCGGTGCTTGCGAAGCCGCCATGGCCTGCGACATCCTGGTGGCCACTCCGGAAGCCACCTTCGCCATCACGCCCGCCAAGCTGGGGATCCCGTACAACCTGGGCGGTCTGCTCACCCTGGTGAACGCGGTTCCGCTGCCCATCGCGAAGGAAATGCTCTTCACCGCGCAGCCCATCCCCGCCTCGCAGGCGCTCAATCTGGGCATGCTCAACTACATCAAGCCCACCGAAGAGATCGACGCCTTCGTCTTCGGCATCGCGCGCAGCATCGTGCAGAACGCGCCGCTCAGCGTGACCGTCATGAAGGAACAGCTGCGCCTGCTTTCGTCGGCGCACTCCATGTCGCCGGAAATCTTCGAACGCATCCAGGGCATGCGCCGCATCGTGTACGACAGCCTGGACTACCAGGAAGGCATCGACAGCTTCAAACAGAAGCGCAAGCCCACCTACACGGGGAAGTAGTACGTCATAAATTGTCTTTCATGGAAGGTCGACCCGATGGCCATTGGCCTTCCATGGAGGAGATCCCGATGAATACGCCAGGAAAGTTCGATCCACAACCACATCTGCTCGGCGAACTTCTCGAGTTGCGCCCGTTGCTCCCGACCGATTTCGAATCCCTGTTTTCCGTGGCATCCGACCCTTTGATCTGGGAACTCCACCCCGAGCCCACTCGTTACCAGCGTTCCGTGTTCGAGCAATTCTTCCAAGGCGCAATTGTCCATGGAGCCTTGGCTGTGGTCGACCGCTCCACCGGAGCCATCATCGGCTCGTCGCGGTACTACAACCCGGACGCGGCCATGCGCGATGTGTCCGTCGGTTTCACCTTCCTGGCTCGCAGCCATTGGGGCGGTCGGGCCAATGGCGAAATGAAACGCCTGATGCTGGACCACGCCATTCAGAGCTTCGATCGCGTGTGGCTCCATATCGGGCCCGACAATTTCCGGTCACGCCGGGCCGCGGAGAAGATCGGCGCCGTCTATTCGCACACGGGGCCGGTCGAGATTTTCGGATCCATCAGGATCTCCGCCTGGTATTCGATCGACGCTTCCGATTGGCCCATGCTCAAAGCCGAATCGAAATAGGCGATCCACACGAAGGATCGCCCTTTCTTAAAACGAATTCAGACAGAGGGGCGGGACCGGATTTCGTCAGGTGAGGCGGTCGCCGAAGCCGATTCCCAATGCCTTCGCCGACAGAACGAGTTCGCCGTCTGGATCCACCCGCCGAATGCGTCCGATCGCCCGCGAAATGGGCACGTTGACAATTTCTGTTCCACGCAGGCTCACCATCTGGCCGTACTGGCCAGCGCGGATCAAACGCACCGCCGCCTCGCCGTAGCGCGTGCAAAGCAATCGGTCCGCCGTGGTGGGAGCTCCGCCGCGCTGCAGGTGCCCCAGCACCACGGTGCGGGTATCCTTGCCTGTGCGCCGTGCGATTTCATCGGCCACGATCTCGCCGATGCCACCGTAGCGCACTTCGCGATTCACGTCGGCCAAGCTCACCGCATGGGTGGCCTTTTCGCCACCGCGCAGCATCGCTCCCTCGGCGGCGACCACCAGCGTGAATTTCTTGCCGTTGTTTTCGCGTTCCGTCACCTTCTCGCAGATCGCATCCCAACTGAAAGGGATTTCGGGAATCAAGATCACGTCGCCGCCACCGGCGATGCCCGAATGGAGCGCGATCCAACCCGCATGGCGTCCCATCACTTCCAACACGATCACGCGGCCATGGCTTTCGGCGGTGGTATGCAACCTGTCCAAAGCATCTGTCGCCGTGTCCACAGCGGTGTCGAACCCGAAGGTCTGATCGGTGGCGTCCAAGTCGTTGTCGATGGTCTTGGGGACCCCGACGATGTTCACACCATGCAGGGACAATTGCTGCGCGATAGTAAGTGATCCGTCGCCGCCAACCACGATCAGGGCGCGAAGCCCCAATCGTTTGTAATTGTCGGCTGCGTCGGCCAAAAGCACCGGATCGACCTGGCGAATCTCGCCAAATCCTGTCTTCGCCGCGAACGCGCCGGTGTTGGCCGCGCCAAGAATTGTCCCCCCGCGCACCAGCATGCCATCCATGCGGTTGTAGTCGAAGTCCACGGGATCGCACGGGGTCAGGAGCCCCTCGAAGCCGCCTTTGAAGCCCACCGTGCTGAAGCCCGAATATTGTCCGGCCTTCACGACGGCCCGAATCACGGCGTTGAGGCCGGGGCAATCTCCGCCCGAAGTGAGGATTCCGATCTTTTCCTTCATGTGCATTCTGCTCCTGCGCGTGGGTTGGGGCTACACGGATCCTACCAGTGTATGTCCCTTTGACCACTATGTGCAAGTCCTTCCTCGTCGCCATGACCGCTTTTCTCGCCCTTTCGGGTTGCGGCACGGTTCGCCAATTCCTGTCACCGTTCCTCCCTTCGGGAGCCTCGGACTCGGCGGCCAGCGCCGTCATCACGCCGCATTTCCTGCTGGAAGGCCGTGCCGCGCGCTTGCAGGACAGTCTCTTCGAACGACTCAAGTACCTGGAATCGCGCCCCTCTCCATCCAACCTCTCCCTGACCGGTCTCGCGTTCTGCAACCGACAGGATTCGTCCGTCGCTCTGTGCGCCAGCTACCTGGACGACCACCGACAGAATTCGCACGGTCTCACCGGCGAACAGCTTCGCGACCGCGAACGCGACCGGATTTTGTCGTTGCGCCCCATGTGGATCTTCGCGCGCCAGTCCAAAATCGAGGTCCCGGTGGTGGTGCGAGCGGTCTTCAAAAGCCGCGACTACCTCTTCCAGAACTCGCGCATGATCCAGGACACCGTCGAGGTTGTTCTGCCCGACTCCGTCGCCAAAGTCCGGAAATAAAGGGTTTCTTGGGCCCAACTTGCCTTTGGGGTGCAAGCGAAGGTATCTTGGAAAGTAGCGGCGGGTAAGACAGCCGTAGCCAAAGGGAGCCTGTCTCCCCGACGCGCAATGGGGGCGCCCAGGTTTCGACAGAGTTGGAATGGTCTTGTTGGCATGCAGAGGGCTCAGGTGGCCTCTTAAAAAACCTGAAAACCAATATCAGGCGAAGAGTCTTACTCTTACGCTCTTGCCGCGTAACTAACACTTACAAAGCAGCGACAAACGGGATATGTCTCCGGTCCCGGGCGTCGATAATCAGGGGGCTGGATCCAACGTATGCCTGGGGCGATGGGTCGAGATTCACTAGGCTGGTCTACCAGGGAGCCCGTCGACCGGCGCCTTGGCGGACAAGATCAAATGGCCGACTAAGCGTGTAGAAGGCAAGGCAAGACTTTCTTTGGACGGGGGTTCGATTCCCCCCGCCTCCACTTTTTCTTCGGCTGCGCGGGCGCATTCTCGTCCCTCTCACCGCTCGGCGTCCCCCAAAACGGACGCCTTCGGGATCAAGGGACTTCGACTGCATCCCGCTCGCTCGAAGAAAATCAGGTTCATCGTTCTTTTGAACAAAAATTGTCCACCGGTTCGGTTCGGTCCCTCCAAAGGATTGAATCGGACCACTTCCCGGCGGGGTCGCTTCGGCGGAATCGTTGGCGGGGAAAGACCCAGCTTCCTTACGGCAGGCTGGGTCTTCCTTTTTCTTGGGGTGGCGGGCAAAAATTGGCAACGATGGCGGTTGTCGGGCGCCGCACCCCTCACTCCGGCATCGCTTCGCTGGCCGGAGCGAGGGGGCCGGGCTGGCTTCGGGCTACCCTCCGGTCGGTGCCGCCGGGGACGGCACTCGCCTTTGGCGGCCCTGCGCATCCCCGGCGCGTGATGAAGCCATGCGCGGCTTTCCAAATCGGGAATCGTCTGTTCCGGCCTTTTGTGGAAACATCAAAAGCGCGTATTCCGATCGCCGACATCCGGCCAATACTCCGCCCTATTCTCAAAGACAAATGAACAAGCTCGCCCAACATCTGTGTCTTGCTCTGCTGCTTGTGCTTCCGCTGGAGGCCTTGTCCGCCACAGGCGACGGCTCTCCCACCGACGCGAATCTCGTGTACGTGGGCCGATGGGACAAAACCAACCCTTCCCAGCCGCAAAGCTATTGGGGTGGGGCGTACATCCGCGCCGAATTCACCGGCACATCGATTTCCGTGAAGGTTGGGAAGCGCGTCGATCTTGCCGTGTTCATCGACAACAAACCCGTTTCCATGAAACTTGGCGCGAACGGAACCGTCTCGCTTGCAACCGGACTTGCCGCCGGCAACCACACCATCAAGCTGGTGGCACGCTTCCAGTCCGACGAGATCCTCTTCCAGGGGTTCGTGCTGGCCGCTGGCGCAAAAACGGTCGAAGCCTCCAAGCCCAAGGCCTTGATCGAATTCCTGGGAAATTCCATCACATCGGGATCCGTCACCACCAATGGAAATGTGAGCGCCTTCCCTTGGCTGGTGGGCGAGACATTGGGAGTCGATCGTACCGCCATATCGTATCCCGGAATTTGTCTGGTGGGCAACGGACACTACTCCGGCAACGGATTCCCGGGCATCGGGCTCGAGATCCAGTACTTCAAACTGGTCACACCACCCATCACCCCCACCACCACGCAACCCGGCGCCAAAGATTGGGATTTCAGCCAATACACGCCCGACATGGTGGTCATCAACATCGGGACCAACGACGCGCTTGCAGGCGGCATTTCAGGCACCACCGTGCAGGCGTCGTACATCAATCTTCTCAAGAAGATTCGAGCCAAGTTGCCCAAGACCCGCATCTTCGCGGTGAGAACCTTTGGCGGCTACCAGGAGAGCCAGACCAAGGCCGCCGTCGACGCATTGGTGAATGCCGGCGACAAACGGGTCCACTACGTGAACACGACCGGATGGCTGGCCACGACCGACTACGCATCGGACAAGCTTCATCCGAGCGATGCGGGCCAGATCAAAGCCGCAGGGAAGCTGGCCGCCGTACTCAAGCCGTATCTCGACAGCATCATCACCGCCGATGTGGAAACCCGCCCAGCAACCCAGAACCGGGTTTCTCCAATGAGGCTGTCGCCTCGCATGAAGCTGTCCATCCAACCCAATGGACGGAATTTGTCATTCGATCAATTTCACTCCATGCTGTCCGAATCCCCGGGCAAGAACTGATCGCAGCCAAGACTCCGGAATCGCCAGAATCTGACCGACGCGAGGAATGCCCACATGAAGAAGTCCAGCCTAACGCTCGTCGCCATGCTTCTTGGCCCAACGGTCGGGCACACCGACAACCCCATCGTCCAGACCTACTACACGCCCGATCCGGCTCCGATGGTCTGGAACGACACCATGTACGTGTACACCGGACACGACGAGGACGTGACGGTGAGCAACTTCTTCACCATGAACGACTGGAGGGTCTACTCGACCACCGACATGGTGAATTGGCGCGACCGAGGTTCACCGCTGTCGTACAAGAACTTCACGTGGTCGGGCGGCAAGGCCTGGGCCGCGCAATGCATCCCCCGCAACGGAAAGTTCTACTGGTACGTCACTGCGGGCATCGGAACCGGAAGCCAACCCGCCATCGGCGTGGCGGTATCGGACAAACCCACAGGCCCGTTCAAGGACCCGCTCGGCAAGGCGCTGGTCAGCAAATCGTGGGACGACATCGATCCCACCGTGTTCATCGACACCGACGGGCAGGCCTACCTGTTCTGGGGCAACCCCAAACTGTATTGGGTCAAACTGAACGCCGACATGGTCAGCTATTCGGGCAGCGTCAACGTCACGAACATGACCACCGCGCAGTTCGGAACACGCACGGGAGATGCCAATCGCGCCACCACCTACGAGGAAGGCCCTTGGTTCTTCAAGCGTGGATCGCTCTACTACATGGGCTATGCGGCCGGACCGTTGCCCGAGCCCATCAGCTACTCCACATCCAGCAGCCCCACGGGCCCCTGGACCTACCGTGGAGAAATCATGTCGGGAGCCAATACAGGAAGCTTCACGAACCACTCCGGAATCGTCGAATACAAGGGCAAAGGCTACTTCTTCTACCACACCGGCAAACTCCCCGGGGGCGGTGGCTACAAGCGCTCCGCGGCCGTGGAAGAATTCTCGTTCAACGCCGACGGCACCATCCCCAAACTCTCCATGACCACCACAGGCCCCAAGCCCGTCGACAGCCTGGATCCATACATCCGGCAGGAGGGCGAGACGATGGCGTTTTCGAGCGGCCTCAAGACGAGAGGAAACGACCAGTCCGGCGTGTACGTCAATTCCATCCACAACAACGACTACATCAAGCTCCGTTCGGTGGATTTCACGTCCACCGGCGCCAAGAGTTTTTCCGCCAGCGTCGGGGCGAACGGTTCGGGTGGATCCATCGAACTGCGCCTTGATTCGCAGACGGGCAAGCTGATCGGCACCTTGGCGGTGACCGGCACGGGCGGCATGACTACCTGGAAGTCATTGACAACTTCTGTCTCGGGCGCCACGGGCGTGCACGACTTGTTCCTGGTCTTCAAAGGGGGATCGGGCGAGCTGTTCAACCTGGACTGGTGGAAGTTCGAACCGACGGTCTCTTCGAGCGTCCTTCCAAAGGCCATCGGCGCGAAGGCCAGCCGCATCTACGACGTCTTCACCACGCAAGGCGTGAAGGTCCGTGGCGCTTCTTCCCGCGAAGAGGCTTTGCGCGGGCTCCCCAAAGGCGTCTATCTGGTCGGAAACCAGAAGGTGGTCGTCCCCAACGACTGACGGACGGACCGGCCTGCACGTTTGCCAAGGCATTCGTCCGCAATTTCGCCATGGCGAATTCGACGGAGCCTCGCGTGTCGGGAATCGCTTCACCGAATTCTGGCAAGCAGGGATCGCGACAAACCGAGCCGGGCGGAACGAGACTTCCAGTCAGAATTTGACATATCGAACGAGCCGCCGGAATCGGTCTGACCGGATCACTCCCCCACAGCGAAGGTGGGTGGCGACACCCGCTTCGAGTTCGTCGTGCCGGCATCCGGACGGCCGATGGCGTCGTGCCGGATTTCCGCTTTCCGCCCCGGAATGCCTCTGCTTTTGCGAACCGTCCCGGTAGGCACGGACAGAAATCGGATCGAGCCCAGCGAAAGGTCGCCTGACAGGTTTGTCAGTACCAGATCGTGGATGCCCTTGGCTGCCTTGAAGGACGAGGCTAGGTCATGGGTTTTGCAACCAACCGCGCCCACCTCTACGTCTTGTGAAACGGTTCCGCCCGCTCCCAGCCCAACGCGCACCTTGCCTGCGCCTTTCGTCGCGCAAAGCTCAAAGGATTCGAATCCCCCGATGTCGAACCCGACATTCTCGTAGGTCGCGCTTCCCGCGACTCCAAGCGACACGGCGTTCGCACCCGAATCGAAGGCGGCGTTCGAGGACCGATCGAATCCACCCAATCCAAGGACAGAATTTGCCTTGCGCACGATGTCGATGCGATCCAACTCGGCAAAGCCTTCCCCCTTGGTGAACTTCAGGCTGTTGCGCCCTTTGCGGAGCGGCACATTCAGCACCACGACCTGCCCGGTTGGAAAATTTCCCCATGCTGGCGTTTTGGGATACGAAACCGTGGTCGCTGCCGCGCCATTGATAGACAATTTCTGACTGGACGCTCCGTCACCCGCGGAATAGCGGACCACCAGCCAATAATTGTCGGCCTGGAATATGTTCGCCAGGAATTCCACCGAGCTGTTGGCGCCGTTGATGTAGCCCACGTATTCGTTGTCGGATGCAGCGGCCCCGGCCGCAGCCATGATCGAATCTCCCGAAAGTATCGCGTGTTCCGCCTCCAAGGCCAGGTGGCGCCCCAGGAAGGGCTGCCCCAGATCCAGCCAACCGTCGTCTCCATAGACGATTTCGCGCATCTGCAGGTAGCTCGCGCCGTTGCGGTTTCTGTCGTAGTAGTGGAGAGCGAAGTAATCCCTCCGGCCATCGTGGAACGGCGAACCGCCACCCAAACCCACGTACCTTCCGTAGGACGCCGCCAATTGGGTTCCACCTCCGTTTGCCATATCCTTTCCGCTTTCATCCAAAAATTGTCCTGTCGGCGAGTTCGACCTTCCGTACATGGTTCGGTAGGTGGAGTTCACGCCGTCGCAACATTTGTCGAACGGAGCAAACAGGTAGGTCCAACCTCCGTGTTGGATGGTAGATGGGCCTTCGATGGCTCCCCCACCTCGGCTGGCGATCTTGTACAGCGTCTTGTTCGACGCGAGTTGTTTGCCTGTGGACGGATCGATGGCGATCATGCGCAAGCCCTGCCAGAACGATCCAAAACTCATCCACGCCTTGCCGGTCGCGTCGACCAGGATTTCGGGATCGATGGCGTTGTAGTCGTTGGCGGTGTTGGAACGCCACACCTCGCCAATATCTGTCCATTTGTACTCGGGGCTCGAGACATCCAAGGTTGGCGAAGACATCGCACCGATCAGCGAAGTGTTCTTCCCAAAGACCGAGCCACAGTAGTAGACCCAGTATTTGCCACCCATCTTCGCGAGGTGCGGCGCCCAGATGTTCTCGATCCCCGCGTAGACCGATGCCATCCAAGTCGGGACGTTTGAAAGAAGCTTGCCCTTCGAGCTCCAATTGGCCATGTCCGACGACTGCGAGATGGCCAAGAGGTTGTTCGTCGACATCAATGTATAGACACCGCGTTCATCGCGGATGACGGTCGGATCGTGGACGCCAGGTTGGGTCTCGGTTTGTCGCCAAGGGATATACGCGGCGAAATCGACATTCTGGGCGAATCCGCAACTGGCCCCGATCGCGGAAAGCATCCAAATTCTGTCAAGCATGCGAACGATCTCCCTCCGCAGAAACGGCCGTTGACGATCCCGTTCCTAAGATCCGCTCGAACCATCCCCCAGCGCCACTCGATTGGGAAACTCCAAGAAAACCAACTTTCACGAAGAGGACGAATCAGGCCATCGCTTCAGGCCTGATTCGTCGGCTTCTTCAGCGCCACAACCACCGGATCATCTGGTGATCGACACCGGCCATGAACCCCAGGCGGCTCCGTCGCGCTGCCCCACGAGCATATAGGTGCCCTCGCTCAATCCGGACGTCCCAATCCCGATGAACTGGTCACCGGTCCCCTGCGCCCGTTCGGCGATCGAGGCGACAAGCTTGCCACGCGTGTCGTAGAGTTTGAACCCGACATTTCCTGCCTGCTCCAACGAATAGCGCAACCGCAGCGCTCCGTTGCCTCGATCCGACATGTAGGTGAGCAGCCGTCCCGGAGCGTTTTTCCCCGGACTTGAAATCGACGCCGTGTACATGTCGATGCTGTTGGTGTACGACGTGCCGATCTTGAACCAGTCGAAATCAGCCGTTCCGCCCGCCTCCTTGGTCGAGTAGGCGAACAAGCCAAAGCGATATCCCGTGAAATGCGTGAGCTCGTACGACATCTGCAGCGTGTTGCCCAGGGCCTTCCAGTTCGTGCTGTCGGTGCTGTAGTAGAACGTGGCCTTGTCGGTGCGATTCGTGAAATCCATGTCGATGCGCAAGAACACCTTGTTGCCGGTCAGGGGTGCGGTCGCGACCTCCACGGGCGAGGTCGTCACCGCGTTGACCATGACGATGGTGTTGGTGGTGCCGGAGCGTTTCACACCGATGTATCCGTACTTTCCTTGCAAGGCCACCAGTCCTGCCACGTCGCCATCCTTCAAACCGCTCACGTCCACCGAAACGCGTCCCGAGCTTTTGGGTCCGAAGGATCGTTGGGTCAATGTGTTCTTGGCGTTCACCACCTGGGCGTCGACACGGCCCGTCGTGATCCGGTAGAATCCTGGGCGCGCCGAAAGCGACCATTTCGCGTTGTCGGGATTGTGGTTCCACTGCCATTCCAGCTTCATCGCGCTGGACCTGAAATCGTCGTCGGTGACAAATCCTGACCCCGCGAACGGCTTGGTCTCGGTCGTGAAACTTGTCGGCGAAACGCCCCCGTTGAAGGAAGGCCAGTCGTTGGCCCAGGTCACGGGCATGATCCAGGTGCTGCGCCCCACCGAACCGTTGTCCTGGAACAGGTAGCCCCACCATTTGCCGGCCTCGTCCTGGACCACGCTGCCCTGGGCCACGCCCTTGCTGGAGTGGACCACCTTGCCTTCGTAGGCGCCGTCGATGGTCTTGGAACGGAAGACAATTTCCGTCCGCCCGTCGTAACCCGCGGAATTGGGCCAGCAGATGATGAAGATGTAGTAGTAGCTGCCGATCTTCTCCATGTGGGCCCCCTCGCCCACCAGGATCGGACTGCTGACGCCCAATAGGGTCTTGATCTGCGTCGCGGTGATCAAGGTCTTGTTGATTCCGCCCGACTGCGTCGCGGTCAACCCCGCGTTCAACTGGACCATCTTGATGTCGCCGGTTCCATACACCACGAAATTGCGGCCATCCGCATCCAGGTGCAAGGAGGGATCGTGGTAGAACCCGAACTGAACTTCCTTCCACGGACCTTTCTCCACGTCGCTAGTGGAATACAAATGCGTCTTGTTCGAAGTGTACGAGGGGACCAACACATGGTAGGTACCCTCCTTGTAACGGATGCTTGCGGCCCACGAACCCTTTCCGTAGGCGTTTTTGCCCGCGTTCAGGTTCATGTTGTCATTGTTGATCAAGGTGGAGTAGCAATACCCCACGGTTTTCCAGTTGACCAAATCGGGCGACTTCATGATGGGCACGCCAGGCGCGAAGTGCATGGTCGTGTGGCTCATGTAGTAGTTGCCGCCCACCCGGATGATCGATGGATCGGGGATGTCGGCCCACATGACGGGGTTGGAAACGGTTGCGGCGTTCGCCGTTGCCGAAAGGAAAAGAGCCGAAAGGCATATCCCCACGAAATTTCTCTTGTTCGAATCGCGCAGCATCTCAGCCTCCCGGTTTCTCGTTCAGGATCCGTTCAAGCTCGACTCGATGCGCGCGGAAGGTTCATTCCGAGGTGGAGCACTCGAGCCTGAATGGATGGTTCATCGAATATGGGAGGGAATCGGATGCGTCACGGTCGTTTCCAAGACCGCAGGTTTGCAAAAACAACAAAGGACCCATCCATTGGATGGGCCCCTGCTTTTGCGCGACGATCGAAAAAAAAGGTTTACGGCAAGGTGTACTTCTTCAGGATGGGCCATCCGACTGAGCCATCCCCTTGATCGTGTTGTCCACCCTGCTTAGTGCAGAGGGTAACTTGGACGCCACCGGCGCAGTTCGAATATGTAGAGCATCCTTTGGAGTCTTCAGCAGAAGGCGATCCAGTGCACTTGTTCAATTCGGCCCATTTCGCGGCAGTCTCCTTGGCACCCAAAAAATTGATGGCCATGCCTGGCACGACGGCGGAGTACGTTGGTTCATACGGCACTGTACCGTCCTTGGTTCCGCGGAACATGACCATGGTGATCGGACGCACGGGTTTGCAGATGTCGACGTTTTCCTTGAGGAGATCGAAAGCCGCCGGAGCCGCCGCCGCGAAAATGTCGGCGAGGTGACAGGCGCTGAAGTGCGTCATCCCACCACCCATCGAAAATCCCGCCGCGTAGACGCGCTTGGGATCGATGCAGGCGATTTTCTTGATCTCGGCAACCAACGCCCTAGCGAAGGCCGTGTCGTCGGCGGTGGTGCAGCAGCCCTTCACGTTCCAGGCCTTAGCTTTGGTGGCCCCAAAACTCAGAGGACTTTCTAGGCCCTCGGGATACACGGAGATCGCACCGTCCTTGTCGGCCTGCGATTTGTAAAGGGTTCCGCCGAACTGGCCTGCGGCAGTCCCGCCGATCGGATGGTAATCGACCAGCAACGGAACCGGCGTGTCGCCCTTGTAAGTCGTGGGAACATGGAGACGATAGGTCCTCGAGACGCCTTTGATCGTGATCGTCTTGTCCACAAAGTCCACCGGCGCAAGCTTGGTGGTCGGGCAAGTGGTGGTACCGCCCTCGGCGGCCATCACGATCGACAGGTTGGTGGCCGTCTCCGAAGTCATCGCGTAGGTCGTATCGCGATATCCGGACTTCGAGAACTTCAGGACAGGAAATGTCGCGAAGGCACGGGCGGCGGCGATGTGCTTGGCGATCCGCAGACCGTCACCGGTGATGAGAGCTGCCTGTTCGAAGGATCCACGCGCATGGCTCACACGCAGCCACAAAGCCTGGCGCCCCACACCCACCGGGGTGGAGATGCGTGCCGCACCATTGGATGCCACGGAGCTGGCAGACCACGATTCACGCCCCGACGCGTCGAGCAGCGCAAGATGGACAGGTCCGTCGGCTGGTACCTGCACCACCAACTCGTTGCCTTCGATCCGCACGAGCGACGATTGATTTTGGAAAAATCGGTCTTGGATGCCGGAGGTGGCCTCGAGCTTGAACGCGCCGCTGGCGTCGGTGGTGGTCCGATGGGTCGTGGAGTCGTTTCGCACCACGGTCACCCCGGAAAGGAGCTCGCCGCCGACCGACTTCACGGTGCCGGAAGCGGTCCAGGCAAAGGAAATCGCCGCCAAGGCGAGGGTGGCTTTCACGATTTGCGGACTCAAGCGGGCCATGTGCTTTTGGATGGATCGATGTTCCATAGGTGTCTCCGGGTGTGTGATTGCAGCGAATCGCTTATGGAGGATATTGGCCGCAATGGAAAATCACGCACTCTTTTGAAGGTTGACCGTTAGCGAATCGGTAACGCCTCCTGGCCAAAGACCCGTAGCGGAACAGCGGTTGGATTTCGATCTTCTAGACACAGCGTCCCCGAAGTCCGATACCGGATCGAGGACGATTTCTGACACGGGTGCGACTTCGGTTGCAGTGCGCTCGCTCAGATCCAAAGCGGTAGAATGGAACCGGGATGAAACCTGTCTTCGAATATCTGGACTACAGGGCCTACCTCAAGGACGCCTACGAAGAACGCAAAAGCGAGTCGTCCTTCTATTCCTACCGGATGATGGCCGAATCCTTTGGCGTGTTCCCGAGCAATATTTTCCGGATCATCCACGGCGAAGGACATTTGCCCGCACGATGCCAAAGCCGCGCACTGGAGTTCTTGGGGCTCACGGGACGCAGCGCCGAGTATTATCTGCTCTTGATCTCGTACGCCCGGGAACGTTCGGTCAAGGCCAAGGGCGACATCCTTGAAAAAGCCATGTCGTTGCGCGATGTGGAACGACGCCCCATCGAAGGCAAGGAGCTCGAATATTTCTCGCACTGGTGGACCGTGGTGCTTCGTGCGCTGCTGGAAATCACCGAGGGACGAGCGGTTCCCGCCGAGCTGTCCAAATGCCTGACCCCGCCGGTCCCTGCTGCAGATGTCGAGGCTTCGCTGAATTTGCTGACAGAACTTGGTCTTGTGAAAAAGGCGAGTTCCGGCCGGCTGCTCCCCACCCAGGCGCACCTCACCGCGGGAGGACCGGCAAAAGCCCAGGCGGTCCGCAAATTCCAGAGTCAAATTCTGTCCCTTGCGTCGGAAGCTCTCGAACGGTTCAAGCCCGAAGACCGCGACATTTCCACCCTCACACTTTCGCTGGATGAGAACGCCTTCCGGGAAATTCGCGAGCTGGTGCGCGAATGCCGCAGGCAGATCCAGAAACGCGTCGAGGAGTGCCATCGTTCCGACCGAGTCGTCCACCTTGCCATGGCATTCTTTCCGGCCGCTCTGGCCCCGACGAGGAAGCCATGAAGTCCACGATCCGATCCTTGGCCTTGCTGATTCCTTTCGCTGCCACCGGATGCCTCAACGAGCGGTTGGCTGGCACATCCACCGAAACCGAGAACGCGGTGGCGGCGCGATCCTTCCCGGTCGATTCAGTCCTTCCCTCCGGCGACATCCCCCTCACCGATCCGGTGGTTGCCACCCTTCGCTTGGACTCGTCAAAATTCGACTTTGCGGGAACCCTCAAGGATGGCTTGGCGCTTTCCGTGGTCGGGACCAACGACCAACCCATTCCGTTCGAAGTCGTGTATTGGGACCCATCGCGTTTCCAGGGCCGAATCCGAGTCCGCTTGGATTCATCGCTGCGAAAACCCGGCGCCCGATTCGATGTGCGATCCGGCGCGGAACCAACCAACCTCGCCTCCGCGGACGCGGTCTGGGCAGGAATCCCCGTTGAACAGAAATTGTCCTGGACTTCCGCCTTGGTCGACGATTTCGAAGGTGGAAGCCTCCTTCACAACCGCCTTCCCAACGGCTCGTTCTGGTTCCAGGGCGGATTCCTCCCCGCCTCGGGACTGGCATCGAACGTCAACGGACGAACCGGATCCAGCCTGCATCTTGCCTGCACCATCGGACAGTGCGACAACACCCGTGCGCTCCTGGGGGCCACTTTGCTGGCGAACACCCCACGGGGCTTCCGATCACTCGATTCGATCGAACTCTGGGCAAGAGGATCGGGACGCATCTGGATCGCGCTGGAATCGTTGGACAGCATACAGATGGGACGCATGCAGAGAGGTCGTCTCGACAGCATCCAAACGAAGCGCACTTGGATTTCGCAGGCATTGGACACTTCTTGGCATCGCTTGCGCATCCGACCTGCCGACTTCGACGCACCCAGTGGCCTGGATGGAAATGTCGGATGGATCGCCCTCCGCGATTCCGTGAACTACCTCACGCTCCTCCTCGAGAATGGATCGGATGTGTGGGTCGACGACATTCGCCTGCACGGAATTTTGCCTGACGACCTGAAGTAGATCCGGCGTGCAGGTTGGCGCCCCTTCCTGGGCGCAGGCAAATCAACCCACAGAAAGCCGTTGATACCCGAGGCGCCCCGACAGGGATTGGTTCGCGCAGCGGTCGACTTCGCTCAGGTCATGCGTCGGGGAATCAAGCACGCACAAACAATGCGCCCCCATCAAAGAATCGATGAGGGCGCTGGAGATCCGTCGAGTCCGGAGCGTGATGCTTAGGGGCAGTAGACCTTCGAGAGCAATTCGGTGTTTCCCTGCTTGATCCGCAAGACCCGCAATCCACGATGCTTCGCCTCGATGGCGATGTTGTTGGATCCCGCCACGGTATGAACAGTTTTTGACCAGACGGTGGTGCCATCCAGATCGGACAGACTGACCTGCGCAAAACCCTTGCTTGAGGCGGGGAAGGTCGCGCGGATGATTCCATCGGCGACGTTGGCGCGAATCGAATTCATCTGTTCTTTGGCGCGCCACTTGATCCCTGTCGACGCCCATTTCGTGGTGGTCGCGGTTTTCCATTCCTGGTCGTCGCCGACCCGGTCGGTGGGAACCAATGCGACCGAGACCACGTTGTCGTTGCCTTCTTCGGGAGCTTTCTGATTGAACGTGTAGACGGTGTCGCTGGTGCCATTTTTTGACTTGAATACGATCCAGTCCACGTAGATCGCGCCGCGGAAGGCGTTCGAGTAGGCCTGGAGTGCGAAGAAATCGATGGTCGTGATGTCGGCGGGAACGAGCGCGTTGGAGTCGGCGACATTGGACGAAACGGGAATGCTGTAGTTCTTCCAGGCGTCCAGGGTGATCGCCCCAAGGGTCTTTTCACGCCAGGTCCATCCCTTCGACATGGTGACCAGGCTCAAGGAGATGTATCCGTTCTTCGCGACCCCGGCGGAATCGTAACTGGCCGATCCCTTCACGTGCGCGCGCACCACCACCGAATCGTAAGTGGACATGTTCGCCTTGCCCACACCCAGATTGACCTGCCCGCGACCCGAATCCTTGGCGGAATACAACACCCGCATGCTGTTGTTTCCGCTCGCCACGGTGTAGTCGGCGGTGGTGTCGCCGGGCAGCTTTGCAAGGCCCGCAGCGGAGCGGACCGCGTTCAGGAGCCCAAGGTCGTAGATGGCCCCTTCCTTGTTGCGGTCAAAAACCGTCATGGTGCCGTCGCCCTTGCCGCCTGCATCCCACAGGACCGGGATCATGCCGCGGGTCAGGGCCGCCTTCGTGACGTAGTTGTAGAAGTGCCTACGGGAAAGGATGTGCAGTTTCAGGTTTTCGGGCGACAGATTCTGTGAGAGACGCTTCAGCGCGCCGAATTCCCC
>JBDKGS010000023.1:0-24866 GCA_039798065.1 Fibrobacterota bacterium
GGCGAAACCGGCCTGCTCGACCTCGCGCTGCATCCGGACTTCCCCAAGGTTCCGCAAATCTTCACCGTCTACACATACCAAACGGGCAGCAACATCCGGGAACGCCTGGTCCGGCTGGATTGGGACGCCGATCGCGACACTTTGCTGCGAGCCGACACCTTGCTCGACGGCGTGCGCGGCGTAAGTACACACGTTGGATCTCGCCTTTTGTTCCTGCCCGACTACACCCTGCTGATGTCGTCTGGTGACTTCCAGAACCAACCCATCGCCCAAGACCCCACGGCCGTGGAGGGGAAGATCCTCAGGATGACCTTGCCCGGCACGGTTCCCGACAACAACCCTTTTCCCGGTTCGCTGGTCTGGAGCACCGGCCACCGGAACGTGCAAGGTTTGGCCTTGGCCCCGGACGGCAGGGTGTTCTACTCCGAACACGGCCCTAACAACGACGACGAGTTCGGCATCGTCCGCAAAGGTCGCAACTACGGCTGGCCCACGGTGCACGGATTCTGCGACGACGTCGTGGAGACCAAATTTTGTCTCGATTCCAACGTGGCCGAACCGCTGTCCGCCTACACTCCCACCCTCGCGGTGGCGGGCATCGAATGGTACGGCGCCGACGCATTCCCCTCCCTCAAGGGCAGCGTCCTGATGACCTCCCTCAAGGCCGGGCAGCTTCGAGCACTCAGGACGCACGCCACCAAGGATTCGCTGGTGTCGGATTCCGTCCTTGTGAACAACCGTTGGGGCCGACTGCGCGACCTGCTGGTGCTGGCCAACGGCAACATCGTGGTGGCCGTGTCCAACCGCGACGGACGCGGCTCGGCGGGAGCTGTCGACGACCGGCTGATCGAGCTCTCGCCGGTGGGACCCACGGTGGGAAGGCATCGCCGCGCCGTGACCGGGTCCGGGCGGATCCTCAACATCCGGGATCTCGAAGGGCGACTGGTGCGTTCCGGGGACAACCTGGGTGGCCTTCCCCCAAACCTTTATCTGCTGGAACGAGAGTCGGGAGCGATGTCGCCCAAGCTGCACCACCGCTGACTTGCACAAAAACTGTCAAGTCGCTTCCCGCCAGGACCGCACCCTGAGTCCAGGTTTTGTTTTACAATGGGCGGGTGAACCTTCTCGCAGCACTCCTCTTGTGGGCCATCCCCTCCAAGTCCATCAATTGGAAGCCGGACTCCGCCGGCCGCATGAACTGCGAATTGTGGTTGGACGCCTACTACACGGCTTTCAACGTATCGCGCTCCATGACGGACGCCCCCATCGCGAAGCTGGTTTCCGATGGCGAGCGCGCCACCGACTGGTGGTTGTTCACCCACCTTTGGCAACCCCGCGACGTCTTGGTGGAGACCAGCGTGAACCCGCTGCCCGTGGGCGGTTGGGCAACACGCAAATGGGCAAAAGGGACCTACGAAGACGCCACCTTGAACGGGGCAAATCTTGTCCAAGCCTTCACCCAGGGGTTTCCCGAACCGTGGGCCGTCTCGCTCTTCCTGGGCAACGTGGTGCAGCTGGTCTCGGCCACCGATACCGTCAAGGTCAACGGGATGGGTTACAGCGGATTTCTCCTCACCTGGGGCGCTTGGAATCTCGCCGACAACCGTCTGATTCGCGACAACTGGTTGGAGGCCGAAGTCAAGATCAAGGGCGACGACATCCGCAGCACCCGCAAGATGGGCTGGAGTTTTCGAGCGGGGGTGCGCGAGCACTTCAATCCGGAAATCCGCGATGCCTTCTACGTCTCGATCGTCCGCAAGCGCACCGATTTCAGGTACTCGGGATGGTACCCGCTGCGCAACAGCTCGCTGGAATTGAGGGCCGATGTCGATCAAACCAAATTGATCCATCTGGAGGCCCTGGAGTTCCTGCGGTGGTCGGTGGTTGTGGGTAAGAAATTCCCTTTCAACGAAGGGAAGATGGCATGGTCCGTTTCCACCGGCGTTGTGCACGAACTGCACCCGGGTTACACGGGCTCTTTGCGCACCAAGGCTCCTCGAGGATGGAGACTTGTGCTGCAACCCAATCTGGAGTGGTGACAGGTTTCCTGGCGATTGGCGTTCGGCGACTTTTTCCTCCACTCCTTCGCGACCGGCAAATCGGCCACGACTGATTAATCTTTGAAGAGACACGTCCAGCCATCGTCTCCGATTCTCCTGTCGGAACGCTCGCGATCGCGGCACGAACCATCGAGGCTCCCAATGCAGTTTCCCATGCGTTTCTTCAAGTCCACCCGGTCGATGCTCGCGTCCATCGGTGCGATCCTGGTCCTCGCGGCGTGCCAGTCGACGGAATCTGTCAGCGAAAACGTCAAGGACGTCGAATTCACCTTCCTGGTCGACAGAGCCGCCTTGCATCCGGACTCGGCCTCGTGGAGCGTCGCGACAAAATCCGGCAACGCGAACCTCGGACACGATTCGTCCACCGTGAACGACACGTTCCGCGTGGCGATCCACCTGCCCAACGCGATCGGAGACGACACGCTGTACGTTTCGCTGTGGCGAAACCACATGCTCACCAGCCGGCAAGCCATGCTCGTGAAATCCGCGGGAGAGATCGAAGCCCTCGGCAAGGGCCGCGACACGCTCGCCACCATCATCCTCGATCGAATGGCGAGTTTGAACGACTCCTTTCCCGGAGCCTTCCCCTTGAACCAGGATTCGAGCGTGGCCAAGTCACTGGCCGTGCTGCTTGTCCAAGGCCACCCGATGTTCGCCAACTGGCGCACCAAGGTGCCTGCAGGGGTCGACACCGCTCGGGTGCGCGTCGAAGCCCTCGAATACGCCGCAAGCCTGGGCAAACCGCTGACCGTCATCGTCGCCAGCTGGAACCTGGACCTGCCATTCGACGAGGCTCGCGTGGCGATCCTTTCCCTCGTGCCGGTCTCCATCCCCGCTTCGGACACCGACGCCTTGTTCCCCACACCACCGGTCCAGGTCGCCGTTCCGGTCTCGATCTCCGCAAGCCTGTACAGCGACAGCACGCCGGTTTCCGTCGGCGGTAAGTTCATTGCCAAAAAGCGTCTCTATCCTCCCGTGTTCCTCGTCAACCAGGCCGGTGTCGCGATCGCGGATCATTTCGAGATCGTGTGGCTGAAATCGCCTACGGGATCGGTCACATCCTGGGATCTTGCAGCCGAAGGCGGTGTGACCATCCGCGCCTACGGAAACGTCCCTCCGGGTAGCTACGAGCTGGTGGTCTCGATGGATGACGGCTCCTTCGCCGACACATCAAAAGTTGTCTTCCAGGTGCTTCCCAAGCCCGATCGCCAAGGGCCGACCGTGGTGCGAATCGCACCCCTCGCCGACATGAACCTCCCCTTCGCCGACTCGGTCTTCCAGTTCCGGATCCAAGCCAACGACTCCGCCGGTGTCGCCTCGGTCACCCTCAACGGCAAACCCATGTCCAAGACCGGCGACGAATACAGCCTGGTCGACACCATCCGGACCAAAGGGGTGATTTCGGAATACGTCGTGAAGGCGACGGACAACCACGGCAACGGCAGCGAAACCGTGGTTCGCCTGCTCCGCGAGGGCAGCAGTTCGGCCAAGCCCACCGCCACACCCATCCAGCCCGCAAGCCGCACGGGCGACACCATCCCCGAGACACAAGCGGTTCGCCACATCGAATGGAAAATCACCGACCCGGTCGGCATCTCTCCGACCACGGTCATGATCAACCTCCTGCCAGCCACCAAAATCAACGACTCCACCTGGGGCGCCAACATCGCCATCCCCCCGACCGGCAAGGCCACCACCGTCCTGGTCCAAGCCTTGAACACCAACGGCAACGGTGTCGTCGATTCGGTCAGGATCGTTCGCAGGGCGGACAAGACCGCACCGAACCTCAAGGTGGTCGTGGGATCGCGCGCGGTCTTTTTCGACACCACTTCGGCAAAAATTGTCTGGAAGGTCTCCGACAACCTGAAGCTCGACTCGGTCTGGATCAACGGCGTGCCGCAGACGCTTCGCGCCGACAGCACCTACACGGCGAACATCGCCTTGGCGACCGGATTCAACACCGCCCGCATCCGCGCCAGGGACTCCAGCGGGAATTTCTCCGTCGACAGCCAAAAGATCCAGCGCCTTGCCAACAACACGCCGCCAGTTCTTGTCGCGCTGCCCGGCACCGTCGACCAGGTGGTCGCGTACACCGGTTCCGACTCCATTTTGGTGCGCTGGCGCGCGACCGGCAACGACCGCATCGACTCGGTCCTGATCAACGGAGCCAAGGCCAGTTCCTCCAAAGACACTTTCTGGCTGAAGCTTCCTCTCGGACCTGGCAAGAACCCCATCGTGGTCCAGGCATGGAATTCCAGCACCAAGCCGGCCACGGACTCGATCTCGGTTCGAACCGCGTTGAAGGACGCGCAGGGCAACCTGTATCGGATCGCCAAGATGCCCGACGGACGCGTGTGGATGGGACAGAATCTGTACACGACTCCCAACTATTCCTGCGCGAAGAGCAGCTGTCCCGAATACGGCGCCTTCTACGGCTGGAAACAGGCGTTTCCATTGACCGACTCCACCTCGACCGCGCCCCGAGGAGTCTGCCCCACAGGCTGGCACATCCCGACCCGCACCGAATGGTCTAACCTGTTCAAGTCGGTGATACCGAAGGCATCGAGCGACTCCACCCTGTTTCTGCGCAGCTCAACTGGTTGGTACAAGACCAATTGCACCACCGTTGACGGCGTAAACACCTGCACGACAGACTCCACAAACGGCACGAACCAGTACGAGAACTTCCTGGTTGCCAACAGCAGTTACAGTGCAGGCGGCTCGGGAGGGTCCACGAGCTACTCCTATTCCGACATCTGGCTCCCCGGCGGGGCGTCGACAAATGTTGGCAACAAGCTGCACCTCGAACAAAAGTTGGTCACCGAAAGGAACGTGACCAAATACAGCACCGGGAGCACCGGCGTGGGTGGCGTGCGGTGCATCCAGAACCAATTGAGGATCATCATAGATCCCATCGACATCAAGACGCCGATCCTCATCGACGACATCAAGACGCCAATCCTCGTGAAATGAACCTCTAGGCCGGAGCCGCCCGCCACGCCCGCGAATCCGCGTGGGCGGTGGTGGGCCATCCCCGACGAAGCTCGAGATCAGAGGATTCGGAAACCTTTCAGGCTTGCGTGCAATTCGATCACGAACCCGCGCAACAGTCCGATCATGGGGACCGCGACCAGCATTCCAACGATGCCGCCCGTATGGCTGCCGATGGCGATCCCAAGGATGACCACCCACGGTGGGAGGTGCAACGAACCACCGACCGTGGCGGGATAGATCACCATGTTGTCGATCATGTGGATGACAAAAAGTGCCGCAGCGATCACCCACCACGGGGTGGCGGTGGCCCCAAGCAAAGCCAGCGCGATCGCCGGTATCCCACCCGCGATCGGTCCCAACAAGGGCACCGCATTGGCAAGCCCGGCGAACACGCCGATGAACAACGCGTAAGGAACCTGCAAGATGGTGAGGACGATGCCCACCAGGATGCCGTTGGCCAGCGAATCGAGGCTTTGCCCGCGCAGGTAGTCGGCGGTTTGGCGTTGGACGCGATACAAAAGCCGAAGCGACATCTCGAAATAGCGATTGGGGATAAGCCCGACGAATGCGCTGCGGATCTCTGCACCCTTGGCCAACAGGAAGAAGGCCACGACCAGCGTGAGAAGGGCGTTCTCGAGCAACGGCAGAATGTCGAAAAGCTCTTGGAGCGAACCGAAAGGACTTCCGTGCGATGACAACCGGCTCAAGGCCATCTGTTTGGCCAATTCCAACTCACGATGCGGAACCAGCCTAGACAAGAAGTCGACAAGTCCTGTCAATCGGGAACTGGCGATTTCCAAATATTCCCGCGAGTGCGACTGGAAGAACTGGATCTGGGCCACCACCACCGGAGTCGCCAGGACCACCAACAAACCCGCCGCCGCGGTAAGCACGCCAAGCACTCCACCTGCGGAAACAGCGCGTGGAATTCCGCGCCGGTCGAGCCGTTCGATGACCGGGATGAGGAGAGTGGCGAGCAGATATCCCATAAGCAACGGCAGCAGCAGCATCCAGGCCGACATCGCCACAGCACCAAGCAAAGCGACGACCAGGACGATCCAGCAACCTGCCAAAATCCGGTCGCCGACAGGATTTGTCTTTCGTGCGGGGACGGTGGCGTTCAAAAGGGACCTCGCGCCGAACCCTCTTCCATCTCGTGGAGGCGTTCGTTGGTCTGCCGCAGCCGCAAGGCGATCGACAATCCCAGGTTGCGCAGCAACCGGGCGGCGGCTTGAGGGCGGGTCCGTTCCAATTGATCGAGATCGCCTTCGAATAAGCCGTAAAGGATGCAGTCACCGTGGGCAACCGCCGTGGCGGAACGGGGAGAATGGTCAAAGAGCGCCATTTCACCGAATGCCTGCCCCGCTTCCAGGATCACCAGCTGGATTTCGCCTCGGACCGGGTCTTCAGCCACGATGCGAACACGTCCCGATTGGATCAGGTACATGCCGCTCCCGATGTCGCCTTGGCGGAAGATCGCCTCGCCGGGCTCGAAAGCGCGACGGTGCAGCACCCGCGCCAAGTGCCGCAAGTGCCGTTTGTGCATGCCATCGAACATGGCGACACGGGAAAGCCAGTCGACCAATTGATCCGGTCGACCGACATGAAGCAGCGAAACCAAATCGGTCCAGAGGGGATGCGCCCTCACGACCGACTCACTTCAGCTTGAGATTTTTCTTGATCGCGGTTTCGATATTGGCCAGCGTGACAGAATCCGATGCATTCCATGACTGGAAGGTACCATCCGGAGAGACAAGAAGCATCAACGGAACGCTACCTGTACCGTAAGTTTGGCCGAATTTTTTGGTGTCGTCCTGGAAAAACAGCATCTCGACCTTGAAATCGGTGTCGAACATCTTGATGTCGTCGGGAGAGGCGTAACCTGTCACCAAGGCGGCGAAAGCCATGCCCTTCTTTTCGTACTTCTCGCGGAACTTCTGGATGTACGGATAGGTGTGCTGGCAATGGCCGCAGTTGGGCGAGAAGTAGAACAGCAACGAGTTGCGGTTCTTCAGCATCGTGAAGTTCAGGTCGGGTTGCTTGATCGGCTTCATTGGAATGGTGAAATCGACCTTGGTCGGTTTCGCGGGGACCGGCGCCACAGGCCCCATGACAGGCGCTGTCTGGGAAACCGGGGCAGCGGAAAGACCAACCACCACGGCAAGGGTCAAGAGGGTAACGATTCGCACGGATCACTCCTTCGTGATTTTTGGGGCTTGTGTCAAAACTAGGAAAAACGAAGCTTCACAACCGTGCGCGAATCCGAGCCGATAGGTGGGCGTAGTCGTCGCCGAAAGCTTTCGCGAAGGCCGCCGTCTCTTCGGAGCCGGACCGGAGCATGCTCAGGTAGTTGGTAACCGAGGTCGAAGTGTGAAGCTCCATCAGTTCCTGCGCAACCGCCAACGAGAAGGTGTAGGCAAGTTCCGCCTGGTCTTCGTCAAGATCGACAAAGGTCCGTCGCGACTCCAAGGAATCGAGCCAGGATTCGGTGGCCGCATCGGGAAGCCTGTCGCAACGGGCCCCCTGGTAGTACTGGGCCAAACCTTCGTTGAGCCATAACGGGACGTTGCCCGCGCCCGCCCAAGCCATGAACGCATGCGTCAATTCGTGTCGCAGGATGGCATCGCGTCGCGAGGGATCGGAAGCCGGATCCAACGGGAGATGGACCTGCCCATCGAAGCTCGCCGCCGCCCAATACGGCGCATTTGCGCTTCCGCCCAGTAGGATGTTGACTGGATTTGCCGGCTCGGTGCCGATCTGGGCCTTCAGGAAGTTCCATGCGGACTCGGCCGACTCCAGCACTTCGGCTTCGAGCCCGTAGGGGCATTGCCCCTGGCAGATGATGCGCAACCGTTTGTTCGATGCCCCCACTCCTCTGTCGCGGAGGATCTGCAGCTGCTGACGCAACGCCCCCAATCCGACCGAACCCTGGTCGCGATTGGCGATTTCCCCGATCCAACGCTCGGCGGCGACGGCGTCTCCTCTTCGGAAGGCGCACTGGACCAGGATGGGATAGGCCTGGACCATGCCCGGGTGTTCGCGAACGAGGTCGGCGAGGAGGGATTCGGCCGAACCGGGATTCCCGTTCATGGCCTGCGAATACCCGACAAGAAGTGTCGCTTCCGAATCGCTTGGGGAATCCAAAAGAATCGCCTCGCCAAGTTGGCGTCCCTTCCAGGGTTGTCCGGTCGAGGCCATGGCGAATCCTTGTTCCAAACGACTCGAACGGCGCAGCACCAAGGCCCGCGCGGAAAGTGGAGCGATGAATTGGCAACGTTCGAGCGCACCCAACGCGCTGTCGTGCAACCCCGCCGCGGCCCAGCATTCGGCCGCAGCCTGCGGCCACGCCGCGTCCCGAGGGCTCGATGCTTCACCCTTCGCGAACAGGCGCGCGGCCGTCTCGTGGTCTCCCGCTTGAGCGGTCGCGACAGCGGAATCCCAGAGCGGTCCGGCCGTCGGATTGGATGGCAGCTCCAGAACACCACCACCGCGCCCCACGGAACTCGCGTTCGTCCCCCCGGATCGGGTTTGTACGCGCAGCCAGATTCCGGCACCCAACAGGAGGGCGACCACCGACAGCGCGATCGAGACGGAGCTACGCATCCACTCCAGTCTAACTAGAAAGCCGCGCGAACGCATGGGCTACTTTTGCGAGCATCCCATGAAGCACGGCAAACCATACGCATCTCGAATTCCCCGTTTGTTCCCCTGTGCGCTCGCAATCGCCATCGGATCGACGGTTTTCGAAGGCTGCGCCGGCTCCAAGTCGGCCTCGCAAGGTGCACCTCCTCCTCCGCCTCACCCCTTGCTCGCGCAGATTCCACCTCCGCCAGCGTCGACGCTCAGGATACCCATCCAGGTGGATCTGGACTTCGTGCGCGACAAGGTGCTGACGAGCGCCCCTCGGCCGCTTTCGCAGAAGGTCCAGCAAAAGAAGGTGCAATTGGGCGGTGGGATCCCGTTCGCCCCCACGGTGGGTGTCGAATTCCGTCACAAGGCCGAACTGGAAAACATGGATTTGCAGATGGATGGCGACCAGTTCCAGGCGAAGGCGCAGGTTTCCTTCGCGGTGGGCGGCTCCGTTCTGGGCGGCGGTTTGAACATGGGGCTGGCGTCGTGCGGAGAACGGATGGGCGAATCCACCGCTGCCCTGGAATTCACGGTGCGCGGGCAATTGTCGTGGGGCGACGACGCCAAGGTGCAGATGCGGCAGATGCCTTGGGAAATGAGGTGGGTCCGGCCTTGCGAACTCACCGCCTTCAAAGTGAAACTGGAGGACATCCTCGATTTGCCCATGGTTCGCGACCAGGTCCAGAAGGCCATCACCCAGGCGGTGCAGAGGATTCCGGATGCCATCCAGGTGAGACCCATGGCGGAAAAGGCCTGGAAGGAAATGTGCAAGCCCCGTCAGGTCCTTCCAGGCGTGAAGCTGGTGGCGCGTCCCGAAAGCCTGAGCATCAGCCCGTTGACAGGAAACGGCAAGACGATGTTCAGCTCCATCACCGTGCGCGCACGCCCCACGTTGACGGATTCCGTCGTTCCATCGGACTCCGCGAGAAAGCTTCCGACCATCCGCATCGAACCCCCGGGCGACGGCGTGTTCCATCTGGAGGCCCAAGCCTCCATCCCCTTGACCGTGATCGACAGCCTCATGACGGCTTCGCTTTCCGGCAAGGTCTTCGATGCCGGTGGGCGCACCGTGAAGATCGCGAAGGCGCGTCTTTACGGGGGTGGCGAAAAGGCCGTGTTGGGCATCACCCTCGTCCAGCCCTTCGAAGGCGACATCTTCCTGAAGGGCAAGCCGCTGTTCGATTCAGCCAGCAACAAGGTGCTTCTCTCCGAGGTCGACTTCGACATGCAGACACGGTCGTTCCTGGCGAATTCGGCGGACTTCCTCCTGCACGGAACCATCAAGGACGCCATCGCCAAGGCCGCTGTGGTGGATATTTCCAAGTACATGCCCAAACTCGCCGACCTGCGGATCCCCGCCGGGGAGGTCGGCGAGGTCGAAATCGCGCTGCAGTCCCTGCGCCCCATGGGAATCTCGCTGGAACAAGACCGCCTCGCCGCCTGGCTCCAGACCGACGGCAAAGCCGTCTTCAAGGTGGGTGCCCGACAGAAATCGGCAACCACACCGGCTCCCCCATCCTCGAAATGACGCCAACCATGAATGCCGACCAGAATCCGTCCACGACAGAAAACGGCACCTTCCCGGCCGGAGTCTTCTCCGAATGGCTCGGCGCGACCCTCAAGGCGCTCAAATCCGGTGGGGCCGCGAACGTGGCCTGCGGCGACTGCGTCGGGTGCTGCACTTCCAGCCAGTTCATCCACATCGAGCCATCGGAGGGCAAGACCCGCAATCGCATTCCCCCCAGACATCTGACAGCGGCGCCGGGAATGCCGACCGGCCACATGCTGATGGGCTACGACAAGAAGGGCTTCTGCCCCATGATGGTCGATGGCAAATGCACCGTCTACGAGGTTCGCCCGCGCACCTGCCGCGCCTACGACTGCCGGGTCTTCACCGCGGCGGGCCTGGTCGCCGGGGCGGAGGACAAGGCCGGCATCAACGAACGCGTCAAAAATTGGCGCTTCTCCTACCCCACCTCCCGCGATCGCGACGAACAAGGGGCCGTGAAAGCCGCGGCGAAGTTCATCCGCCTGAACGCCAAGCTGTTTCCCGGTGGACGGATTCCGTCACAGCCCAGCCAGCTGGCGATCCTGGCCTTGAAGGTGCACGAGGTGTTCCTGCCCGCCAACCAGGCACCCGCCCGAACCGAACAGCAAATCGCCGACGCGGTCATCGACGCCAGCCGGAAGTTCGACGCGTCCAGGGGCTGATTCCAAAAAATGACCGACAAAAAACGGGCGCCCCAGAGTGGGTCGCCCGTTTTTTGTCATACGAGGGAGAAGTGCGGAGGCGCCCTGAAGACTCATTCCTCTTCGGATTCTTCTTCCTTGAGGAACTCGGCGAACTCGCGCACGGTGGCGATGTATTCCTCGGTCTGGTCGACCTTGCTCTTGAAGTATTCCACGACCTCGTGGGTCTGGTCGGGCGTGAGATTGAGGCGAGCCTGCTTGTTGAGCTTGCTCTTGGCGCCCCACTTCTTGGCCTTTTCCGGAGTCACTTCGATGGCGTCTTCCGGCGACACGAAACGCATGTCGTTGGAGTAGAGAGCCCAGCAGTTGTCCATCTCGAAGTAACGCGCCAGAAGCTCGTCGGCCTGGCCGTTCTTGAGCGCCCACTTGCGCAGGTGAAGTTTTTTGACATCGAGGATCTTGTCGATGCGCATGTAGCCGGTGACCAGGAACTTGCCCTTGTGGGCTTCCGACATGCCTTCGTAGATGGTGCCGAACAGGATGTAGCGCTTCTTGTTCTTGACCAGCGAATTGCGCAACTGGACCATGGAAGGTCCCACCAAACCGAAGGTTCCGGTTTCGTAGTTGGGCTCGGTCTGGCGACCCTTGCGGAATTCGTCCAGAGCGTCGCGGACCGGCATGACGGCTTCGCGACTGGAATTGATGTGGATGAGAACGGCTTCGTCCTTGCCACGGAAATCCTGCCACTGGGAGAGGTCGATCTGGGTTCTGGGCATAGGTGAATTCCTTTCAGCCCGCCGAAAGGAGTTTCCTTTGGCGAGAGAGGGTCAGTTTTGCGACCGAAAAAAAGACGTTCAGGGCCGTTGATGGCAGTCTGGACGTCGCTTCGAAGGCAAATAAGATAGCAAGTTCGCTCTAAGTGGGAAATTTTGTTCAAGTTATGGAGATTTGTCACATGATCCGTCTGCTTCCAGTGTTTGCCCTCACCGCCTGTTTCCAGTCGCCAACACCAAAGCCTCCCGCTCTGGTTTCCGAGGTCCGCGACTCGACTCAAGCCGCCGCGACCCGCATCTGGAAAGGCCTTCCCCCCGCGGACAAATCCACCCGCCTTGAAGCGGCCAGCCGCGCCTTGCTGGGCCGGCCGTACCTTCTTGGAGGATTGGGCGAAGGGGATTCGTCGCTTGGAGAGCCTAAACCCAGGCTTCGTTTGGATGCCTTCGACTGCGTGACCTACCTGGAAACTTCCTTGATGTTGGCAGTTTCTGTCGACTCGAGCCGATTTTTGTCCAACATGGATTCCATCCGCTACCTGCACGGGCGCGTGGATTGGAAATCGCGCAACCATTTCTTCGAAGGAGAATGGCTCCCCCGCAACAAACACTTGGCCAAACTGGTGTCTTTTTCCGACGACACAGTGGAAATGCGCTCGTTGAACCGCAAGTCCTTCTACGCCAAGCGCAACGTGGACGTGTCCGATACCACGTTGGCGCTGCGGATGACGCCTCGCGAGCGGGCCATCGCCCGGTGGAGCAAACCTTCCGATACCACACGGATAAGCGGAGTGGGCTTCATCGGAAAGGTCACCGGCTACCCTGTTTTGCACACCGGTTTTCTGGTGGAGCGCAAAGGCCAAATCGCCATCCTGCGCCACGCCTCGCAAGCGGGCACGGTGCGAGAGCAGCCCATCGCCGATTACCTGCGCGAAAAACCGAAATTCGTCGGTGTGGTTGTCTGGGAATGGTTTCCCTGAGATCGCCCGACGCCTTGCGCCCGTTGTACCTTGTAAGGCACTCATGATCGACTTTTCACATTGGATTCCGCCATGCGCCTACCTTCTGGCGGGGGCGGTCTACCTGTGGCAGATTCTGTCGCCCCGGGAGACGGAGCGCCGGTGGGTGGGAGTCTGGTGCCTTGGCGCCACGGGCTTGCATCTGGTGCAGATTCTGACAACAGCCCTGGTCCGCCAGAGATTCCCCTACGCCACCATGTGGGAAGCCATCTCGGTGGCGGTGGCGGTGCTCATGCTGTCGTACATCCTGCTGGAAAAATTGGCGCGCTCCGAGGCGCTGGGGCATCCGTTCCTGTTCCTGGCCGCGCTGGGCACAGCTTTTTCCGCCTTGCACACCGAACCCGCGCAATGGCCCATCCACGTGCAATCGGGGCTGTTCTTGACCCATGTCTCCCTTGGGGTCTCGGGGTTGGCGCTTCTCACGGCTTCTTCGCTGTTGGCCGCCGCATGGCTTTGGCAGTACCGGCAACTGCGCACCAAGCGTTTCACCTCGCTGTCGCGGCGGGTGCCGGATCTTGTCACTCTGGACAGGCTGTTCCTGGCGGCATCGTCGGTGGGAGCCGTGTTGCTGGCGCTGGGCGGGGCGCTGGGCCTGTTCTGGATGAATTCGTGGAATCTCCCCATGACCAACGCCACCGGAAAATCCGTCACCGTGATCATCGCCTTGCTGTGGAACGCGGCCATCGCCCTTCTGCGCCAACGCGGACAATTTTCGTCGCGGGCGACCGCCATGTGGGGCTTGGCCGGGATCGTTCCGGTGCTCCTGGTCCTGTGGGCAGGCACGCGTGGCCTCTGAGCGCCGTGCGCTGCACGCCAGCGCCGTAGGGATCTCGTGGCGATCGGCGCCCTCCGAACTGCGCGACCAGTGCCTGCTGCCGACCGAGCTCGCCAACCGGCTGATGTCCGACCTGCGCTCGCGCGGCTGCGAAGAGGTCGCCGTGCTGTCCACCTGCAACCGCGTGGAGGTGTGGGCGGCGTCGCCATCGCCGGAGACCACCACCCGCGACATCTTGGACTTGTGGGACGAAATCTGTCATCCCGATCCGAAGTGGAGATCGGCCGCCTACCTGCGCCACCACGAGGAGGCCGTGGACCACGTGTTCCGGGTCGCCGCGTCGGTCGATTCGTTGGTGCTGGGCGAGACCCAGATCCCCACCCAGGTGCGCAAGGCCTGGGAGGCCGCGCGCGACGGGGGCCATTGCGGTTTCTTCCTGGGACACCTGGTGCAGAACGCGCTGGTGGCGGGAAAGCGGGTGCGCACGGCGACAAGACTTGGCGAAGGCGCGTTGTCCATCTCGAGCGCCGCGGTGGACCTGGCCCGCAAGATCGCAGGGAACCTGGAAAGGCTCGAGGTCGGGATCGTGGGAGCGGGCGAGATGGCCGAACTGGCCCTGGTTGGATTCGTGCGCGCCGGTGCCAAGCGGTTCGTGTACCTGAACCGCACCGAAGCCAACGCCAATCGGCTCAACAACGTGCATCCCGGGCGGATCGAGCCGCTGGAACGCCTGGACGCGGCTCTGGCCGAGTGCGACGTCCTGGTGTCGGCGACCGGAGCGACAGGATTTGTCGTGACCCCGCAGCTTGTGAAAGCCGCCATGAAAGGCCGACGGCGCCCCATCTTCCTGTTGGATATCGCGGCGCCGCGCGACATCGACCCTTTGGTCTCCAAGATCGACGGCGTCTTCCTGTACGGCATCGACGACCTGGAACAGGTGGTGGACAAAAACCGACTCAGCCGCACCCAGGAAGCCCGCGCCGCCGAGGCGATCGTTCAGGAGGAAGTGGAACGCTTCCGGGTCTGGTGGCGCAGTTTGTCGGTGTTGCCGTTGGTGGCCGAGGTCCGCGAGCGCACCCATGCCATGGCGCGCGCCGAAGTCGACAGATTCCTTCCCCGCGTCCGCAACGCGTCCGAAGACGAAGTCCGTTCCGTCATGGAGGATTTCGCCCAGGCGCTCGCGAACAAATTCCTGCACCAACCCACGTCGCAAGCCAAGCGCGCAGCTGCCGAGGGCCGCGAGCCCGAGACCGCCGCAGCGCTGCGGGAACTCTTTCTCAACGGAGACGGAAATTGACCACACTGCGCGCAGGAACCCGCGGGAGCCAGCTCGCCTGGACCCAATCCGGTCAAGCCTTGGAGACCCTCGAAGCCACGGCGCCAGGCCTGGATTTCGAACGAGTCCGCATCGAAACCCAGGGCGACCGGGACCAGCATACGCCGCTGTCCACCCTGCCCGGTACCGGGTTGTTCGTGAAGGAGCTCGAGGCGGCCTTGATCCGCGGCGAAATCGATTTCGCCATCCACTCCCTGAAGGACGTCCCGTTCGAGGTGGCGCCCGGATGCGCATTGTTCTACCTGAAGCGCGAAGACCCGCGCGACGCCCTTCTCACCCCGCACGCCTCCCTGGAGGCTCTTCCCAAGGACGCCTTGGTGGGAACCGGATCTCCGCGGCGCATCGCCCAATTGCGGGCCGTGCGTCCCGATCTGCGATTCCAGGACCTGCGCGGCAACCTGGACACGCGGATCAAGCGACTGGAAGCCGGCGATTTCGACGCCATCGTCCTGGCCTGCGCCGGGCTTTCGCGGCTGGACTGGCAAGACAAAATCCGTCAACCCTTGGATGCGGATGTCTGCATTCCGGCTTTTGGCCAAGGGATCCTTGCGCTGGAGTGCCGTGTCGATCGGTTGGACGTGGTGGAAATCCTGGAGCGGGCCTGCGACGCGGACGCCAAACTCGCGGCCGAGACCGAACGCACCCTCATGAAAGCCCTGGGCGGCGGCTGCAAGACCGCATTGGCCGCTCTTGCAGAGCCGGTTGGAAGCGGCATGCGCATCCGCGCCATGGTGGGCGACCACCACACTGGACGCCTGGTGCGCCGCGACTGGACCGGCACTCGCGACTACGCACCCATACAGGCCGCAATCATGGCCCGCGACCTTCGACAGGAGGCCACCGCGCTCGGATTCTTTCCGGGTGCCTGACAGGACGCTGGTCGTCTTCCGATCGGCCCAGACCGCCGAAAAGCCCGACCTTCCGGGTTGGAAGATCTTGTCGGTGGTTTTGGGCGAGCAGCGGGAGATCCCGCAAGCGGCGCATCGCATCGCCTCGCTCCTGGAGGGCCGCGACTGCGTGATCGTGACGAGTCCGCGCGCCGCAGGATGGCTTGCACGACAGGATTTGTCGCCAGCCTTCCGATTGCCGGTTTTCGTGGCTGGCCCCGCCACCGCCACGGTCTTGTCGGAAAACGGCTGGGACGCCCGCATCCCCACCGGTACGGGCGGCGCCGAGGCGGTCGCGCTCCTGGTCGACCAGGATTTTTCCCGCCCACTGTTCGTGGGCGCCCAGGAGACCGCGGGCACGGTGGAAGAAGCCTGCCGGCGCCGCGGGTTGGATCTGGACCACCTGCCCGTCTACGCCACCCTCCCCCGCGTCGATTTGACGGATTCCGACATCGCGGCATCCGTCGGGGATGGCCACATCGCGTTTCTCGCGCCGACGGCGGTGCGCTTCTTGCGCGACCTTTCCCCTGCCCTGTTCGCGACACTTTCCGTCAGCCGACCAGCAGCTGCCGCGGGCCTGGCCACACGCCAAATTCTGTCGGAACTTGGCTGGCTTGACATCAGATTGTCGACCGGCCCCGATTTCCGCTCCTTGACCGCATCCTTCGGAGGAACCATGAACTCGAAAGAACTGTTCGAACGCGCCCAGAAAGTGATCCCCGGCGGCGTCCATTCGCCGGTTCGCGCCTTCCGCAACGTGGGCGCGGATCCCTTCTACGTCGAATCGGCCAGCGGATCGCGCCTGAGGACGGTGGACGGCAAGGAACTGGTCGACTGGATCGGATCGTGGGGCCCCATGATCCTTGGACACAATCTGTCAAGCGTGAACGATGCTGTGCGAAGGGGCCTCGAGACCGGTTCGTCGTTCGGGGCCTGTTCCCTTCCCGAGGTCCTGCTGTCGGAAGAAATCTGTCGTCGCAACCCCTGGGTGGAGATGGTGCGATTGGTGAGCTCCGGCACCGAGGCGACCATGTCGGCGCTGCGCCTGGCTCGCGGCTACACGGGACGTCCCGCCTTCGTCAAATTCCGGGGCTGCTACCACGGCCACGCCGACAGCTTCCTGGTGGCGGCGGGCTCGGGTGCGCTCACGCACGGCCACCCCTCCAGCCCTGGCGTGACCCCCGACACGGCCAAGGACACGGTGATCGCCGAGTTCAACGACCTCGATTCCGTGAAGGCGGCGTTCGATGGGCGTCCCGGCGAAATCGCCTGCATTTTTGTCGAGCCCATTCCCGGCAACATGGGCCTGATTCCGCCCGCACCCGGCTTCTTGGAGGGACTTCGCGCCTTGTGCGATCGGCATGGCGCGTTGCTGATCCTGGACGAAGTCATGACGGGCTTTCGCGTGGGGCCTTCGGGAGCCGCAGGGTTGCTGAACATCAAACCCGACCTCGCCACCTACGGCAAGATCATCGGCGGCGGCTTGCCGTTGGCTGCGTTTGGCGGGCGTCGCGACATCATGGAAAAGCTCAGCCCTTTGGGACCCATTTACCAAGCGGGGACACTTTCTGGAAATCCCTTGGCGTGCGCCGCCGGGCTTGCGCTGTTGCACGAATTGACACCCGCCGTCTACGAACGGCTCGAGGAGCTGGGAGCTCGATTGGAAAAACTGGTCCTTGGCGGAATCGAAGGCAAACCACTGTGTTTCCAGCGAATCGGAAGCATGGCCACCCTGTTCTTCCACGACGGTCCGGTGCGCACCTACGCCGATGTCGCAGCTTGCGACAACGCCGCCTACGGGAGATTCTTCCGCAAGATGCTGGAACGCGGGCACTTCCTCCCGCCAGCGCAATTCGAGGCGTTCTTCGTCTCCAGCGCGCATTCCCAAGCCGATATCGAGCGACTCGCCGACGACATGGTTTCGTGCGCAACGGAATCTCTCCGGGAAGTCGGCTAATCCAGATTCTTCTCCGAGGTAGGCTTCGCGGATGCGACCATGGGTCGCACTGAACCTGATGGCTCAAGTTGGCGACAAAGCCTTTCGAACCTCAGCTCGCTTGAACTCGTGTTCCAGGCGCTCCATTCGCACTCCAGGAGATCTCATCCATGCGCTACCTTCGGCTCCTCTCCGGCTTGTTACTCGCGGCGACCGTCGCCACGCAGGCCCAGACCATCGTGGAACGTCGGGGAGCCCCTCGCGCCTGGGGCAACCAGATCGTCGACAACGCAGGCAAGCCTCTGCAGCTGACCGGAATGAGCTTCTTCTGGAACCAGTACAGCGAAGGGTCCGCCTATTACACCAAAGGCACTCTCAACTGGCTGGTCGACGACTGGAAATGCAACGTGGTGCGATTGGCCATGGGCGTGTCCAACACCGGCACCTACAAGAGCGCGAACATCGCTCCGATGGTCGAAGCGGCCATCGCCAAGGGCGTCTACGTGATCATCGACTGGCACGAGGAAATGGCGGTCAGCCACGTGGAGCAGTCCAAGGCGTTCTTCGGTCAGATGGCCCAGAAATACGGCAGTTTCCCCAACGTGATCTTCGAGATCTACAACGAACCCCACAACGCAGACGCCTCGTTGAATCCGACCTGGGACGACATCTCGGTTTACGCCCAAGCCGTGATTCCCGTCATCCGTCAGTACTCCAAGAATCTGGTGATCGTGGGCACCCCGAACTATTCCCAAGGCGTCGACGAAGCGGCCCTGGCCCCTCTCGACACCGCGGTTTACGGCAATGTCGCCTACACCCTGCACTTCTACTCCGGCACCCACAAGGGATCCTTGCGGTCGGCGACGACCTCGGCGCTGAGTTCGGGCATTCCCGTCTTCGTCACCGAATGGGGCACCACCACCGCTGACGGCGGGCAGCTCACCGGAACGAGCAAAGGCGCGATCTACCCGACAGAAACTGACACCTGGTTCGCGTTCCTGAACAAGAACAAGATCTCCTCCTGCAACTGGTCGATCTGCAACAAGGCAGAAGGCGCCTCGGCGATTCTGCCGAGCGCGGGAACCGAAGGCGGCTGGAACGACACCGACCTGACTCCCAGCGGCAAGTACGTGAAGGCTCTAATCGTTTCCCAATGCGCGAAGGACTCCACCGTCTGCCCGAATCTCGGCACACCGGCCCCGACCTATTCCATCCCCGGCCTCATCGACGCTCCCCGTTATACGCTCGGGTACGGCGTCCGTACAGAGGCCGCCGCCGACGGCTCCGGCATGCTGGTGACCGCGATCGACTCCGGTGATTGGCTGGGATACTCGATCCGCTCCACTACCACCGATACCTTCCTGGTCCGCGTGAAGGTCCAGGCCAGCTCGGCAATGAGCTCGCTCAAGTTCTCGGCGGGAATCCGTTCGACGACAATTCCCGTCCATCCCCGCGGCGACGACTCCTGGTTCTGGGCCTACAGCAACACGCTGCTGGTCCTGCCCGCCGGCGACTACAGCGCCGAACTGCGCATCTTGAGCGCGGGACTGGACCTCGTCAAGATCCAGCAGATCGAGTTGGTCAAATTCTCGAACTCGATCCGCAACATCCCCTGCGCCATTCCCGCCACGGAATTCGCCACCTCTCCCACCAATACCATCGGCATCCTGCAGACCATCGACCATCCGATTCCGTTCCTGTCGCGGATCCGCAACGGCGCCACTGTGACCTATGCCGTGAATGCGCCCAGCGCTGGCACCTTCAAACTGATGGCCGATGTCTCCTCCGGCTCCAATGGCGGAACGATCAACGTGACCATCGGCGGAACCACAGCCAAACGCGGCACTTTCGTGGTGCCTCCTACCGGCGGCTGGTACGCATGGCAAGCGGTCTCGAAGGATTTCGAATTTTCCGAAGGCAAGAACACCATCACGCTTTCGGCCACCGCCGACACCGGCGCGCTGGTCAGCATCGCGAATCTCCGGGTGGACGACGGCACACCGGTTCTGTCCAAGTCGGGGCCCTCGGGACTTCGCGTGAATCGTTCGGCAACCGGCTGGAATCTGTCGTTTGGACAGGCAGGTGTCTACACCGAACTCCAGCTGGTGACCGCCGAGGGACGGATTCTGTCGCGCACGGACATCTCCGGGCTTGCCGAGACGCATCTGCAGGCGCCAGCGACCACGCTCCCGGTCTGGATCCGCCTGAAGGGCGAACGCACCAGCACCTTGGCACTTCCGCCTTTGCGCTGATCGGCGCCCGTCAAAAGGAACAAACCACCAGCGCCCACTTTCCCACTTCGCGGGAAGGTGGGCGTTCGCGTTTTAGGATCCAACCACCACGGTTTGGACTCGGAAGAGGGAGCGCTCGCCTAGTGTCCGCACAGGGTGGTTGCCAACGTGAACAGGAATGCCACCACCGCCGAACCGGCGACGAGTTTCCAGGCCCGCGTACGCAATGCGGCATCGATGCGAGGATCGGGAACGCGTTCCGTGCCGCAGCCAAGGTCCCAGGCACCCAGGGCGGCCAGGACCACGCAGGTGCTGGTGAAGGCTTCCAACAGACACAGGACGCTCACGAACGAGGGTAGCAGCAACGCCCAGCGCCACAACGGATGGACCCCTTCCAGGATCATGATCGATGCGGCGATCGCGGTTGCGATCATGCCCAAGACACCAAGGATCAGGCGGACCCTCTTTCCTCTGTGCGCCAGATTGGCCAGGCTGAATCGATAGGGTTGGTTGGGGCACATGCTGCGGGTTTATGATACTCGGCCGATCGCGTTCCAACCAGCGGTTCGGATGCCTTTGCGAAGGTTTTGCAATTGTGTGACAAAACAGGCACTCGACGGAAATCCGCTCTTGGTCTGCGCATATTGGCGAACATGGCCGATTCCTTACCTTACGGGCGCCTGGTGTCCCGCGCCGCCTCCCTTGGTTTGCAGACCTTGAGTGGAAAGCAACCACCACGCTTCCTGACCCACATCGTCACGTTCCGCTGCAACGCCCGGTGCTTGATGTGCGATTCCTGGACGCGCGATGGCCGCGAAGACCTGGATCTTTCCGCGATCGAGGCGGTCTACCGCAAACTGCCACCCATGGATGGCGTTCGCCTGACCGGCGGCGAGCCTTTTGTGCGCACCGATTTCGCCGAGATCGCCGCAGCGGCCCAACGGATCTTGAAACCGCTGTTCCTGCACGTGACCACCAACGGCTTCCTGACGACCCGGATCGTCGATTTTTGTCGGACCCGGGACCGCTCCATTCCTTTGCATTTGATGGTCTCCCTCGACGGGCTGCAAGACGAGCACGACCGGATCCGAGGCAAGGACGGCGCGCACTCCATGGCCACGCGCACCCTGCAGAGCCTGGCCCCCATGGCCCGCGAGCTGAATCTGAAGCTGGCCGTCAACCAGACCGTGGTGGACCGAAACGGCATCGTCGCGGCGTCCCGTTTGCGGGAGTACCTGTCCGACCTTGGCGTCGCACACCAGATCGTATTGGCCTACGAATCCTCGGGAACCTACTCCGAGGACTGGGACGACGATTCCGCCAAGCGGCAGATCGGCACGTTTTCTCCACTGGCCAAGTTGGAACCCGACGAAATCGAAGCTTTGCTTCGCGAAATGGAAGCCTCCGAGCTGGGTGCCGACTACTTCACCCGCACGACGAAGGCGTTCTACCGCAACGGGCTTCGCGAGCGCCTGACGGGCCAGAACACCACGCCGCTGCCATGCGCGGCCCTGGGTCGACATTTGCGTCTCTATCCCGACGGTTCGGTACCGGTATGCCAGTTCAATCCTGCCAAGGCGGGAAATCTGGTCCGTCAGAATCTGTCGGAACTGTTGGAGTCTCCCCGCGCGAAGGAATGGAAGGCCTGGGTCGACGCCTGCCCCGGATGCTGGGCCGAATGCGAGGTCCTTCCCAGCGCGATCTACTCGGGCGCCCTTTTCCGGAAGGACCAGGCCAGCGCGCCCCATCCAGCCAACATCAGCAAGCCCCCGACCGGAGTCAAGGCCCCCAACCAGCGCGTCCCGGTGAGCGAAAGAGCGTAGAGCGAGCCCGAAAACCAGGCGGTTCCAGCGAAGAGGAGCCACCAGGCGCGGACAATTCCCGTCAAGCCCGACCTCTGCCCGACGGCCATCGCCACCAGGGCGACCGCATGGACGAGGTGGTAGTGCGAGGCGGTATTCCAAACGGCCAGCATTTCCTGCGAAAGCAACGACTTGAGGGCGTGCGCCCCGAATGCTCCGCACCCCACCGCCAACGCGGCAAACAACGCCGAAAGCGCGATCATGGAATCCTCCTGTAGCCGCCCGACGAACGCAACGGGTCGAGCCCTTGCGCATCGGACGGAAGTTGTCCACCGGCCACCAGATCGGCCACCACGCGGCCGTTGCGAGGCGCCATCGAAACGCCCGAGCGGTAATGGCCCGACGCCACCAGCAAACGCCCGGGTTCGAGCCATCCCAGGTGCGGAACCCGATCCCGGGTTCGCGGCCTCAGCCCCGCCCAAACCCTGGACGCCTTCGCCAGATCCAGATGCGGAAACACGGTTCGCAGCCGGCTCTGGAGTTCGGCCAATCCTTTTTCGGTGGTGGATTCGGCCCATTCGCCGTGCTCGACGGTGGCCCCCACAAGGGTGAATTCGCCTCGCGGCACGGCGTAGAAGGTGTCTTCCAGGTGGACCATGGCGTCCAGCGCATGGAGGCGCGGGACAAGCGCCAATTGACCGCGCACCGGAACCAGGTTGGCGGCCCACCCCAGGTTTGCCAGAATTTGTCCTGTCCAGGGACCGGCCGCAGCGACCACGACCGGCGCCTCGAAACTTCCCTTGGCCGTATCCACCTGCCAGTTTCCGTCAATATCCCGGATGTGCGTTTCCCCGCAATCGCCCACCACGAGAGCCCCCGCGGAGACGGTCGCGCCGAGCAGAGCGCGCATGAGGTCGTCGGGGACGCACCATCGTTCGTCCGGGAAGCGGAAGATCCTCCACGGTCGGCGGGAAACCGATCCTCGAAGCCCCACGGGAAGTTCATCGACCTCCTCCCAACGGGATGGATCGGACTCCCTTTCCAAGCGCTGACGGAATCTGTCTGCACGTCCGCCGTGGCAGAAAAGGCACCAGTCGTCGCCCGCGCGAAGCGGAACAGGGTGGCCCGACTCCTCCGCCAACATCCGGACCCAGTCCGCGTAGCTTTCCAGCGAGCGCGTGTAGAACATCCGACCCGCCACCTCGGAGCGGACCACCCCCCGGGACACGAGGATGCCCGCTGCGGCCAAGGAGGCGTGGGAACACGGGATGTCGCGTTCCAGCACGACAGTCTTCAAGCCGCGACGCGACATCTCGCGTGCGGCGGAAAGGCCCGATATACCGGCCCCGAGTACGATCGCATCGAAGGTCTGCGGCATGGAGGACAATCTACCCGGCTCGAGGCGATCGATCCATCGATCGACGACGAAAATCGTCGATCAGACCCGATCCGCCTTGCGGACCAGAAGCGACAGGCCTTCCACGGACTCGCCCTTGGCGCACAAGGCGGGAAGTCCGGAGGCGTCGACCTGATTGGGATCGTAGACGGCCACGGCGAAGGAGTCGCCGGGCTGGAGGTAGGTGGTCTCGCCCAACTGGGTGTAGCGGGTGGCCCCGATCGTGATGACCGCGCGTTCGGGCCGTCCGGCCTTCCGCAGCAATCCGGGAAGGTCTTCCAGGGGACCTTGGTCGGGCTGTGATGACAATTTCTGTTCGATCCATTCGATCAGCGCCGGACCGTAGAGCGTGTATCCGGCAACCGGACTGTCGATGCCGTATGCCTGCCAGGATCCGTCGCGTCCCAGGAAGGAAGCGATCCGATAGCCGTCCAATGCGCAACCGGGAACCACACCACCCGGGATCGGAATCCACCTGGTGGAAAGGCCCTTGGATCCGGGCCCCCAGTTCTTCTTGACGCTGATCTTCGGCGCGCCTTCGCGTCGGATGGAGGCGTCGTCGAAAGCGGCGAACGCCACCGGCTTCACCCGCACCGAGCCGTCGACGGAATATGTCAGCTCGCACGCGAGCGCCACCTCGGGTTCGCCCTGGACCTGCGCGCCGTCGGGAAGAGCGAGACTCGACGAGGACACCGGATCGATGGACAGAAAATGTCCTTCGATGGGAAGATGGTACGGGAACATCCCCTTGGGACCTTCCCCGGTGTTCTTGAGCACGGCGAAATCCTTCACCTCGCCGGCTTGCTCCAGGTGACCCGCGAAATTTCCGGCGATGCCGAATCCGGCCCAGCGTCCAGGAACGAGCTCGATCATAATCCCTCCAACAGAAGCGATAAATCCAATGGCAGCGTCGAATGCGTGAGCGCCCCGACGGAAGCGAATTCGGCTCCCGCCTTGGCGTAGGCGGGAAGAGTGTCCAAGGTGATGCCGCCCGAAACCTCCAGGCCGAACGCGGATTTGCATCCATCGCGCATCGCCAACGCCGCAGCGACCTGGTCGGGAGTGAAATTGTCCAGCAAGACGCGGGTGAGTGGCAGATCCAGCACCGAGCGAAGCTCGTCCAGATCGCGGACCTCCAGGATCAGATCGGCGGTGGCAGGCTTGGTCGCCAATGCCTTCTCGGCTGCGATCCGCACGCTCCCGGCGGCCTTCGCGTGGTTTTCCTTGATGAGGACGGCGTCCCACAGTCCCATGCGGTGATTGGAGCCGCCACCCACGGCGATGGCCCACTTCTCGAGCATTCGTTGACCAGGAGTCGTCTTGCGGGTATCCAGAACCTTGCAGGCGGCACCTGCGGCAGCCTGAAAGCGTTGCGCCATGGTGGCGACTCCCGACAAGTGCTGCAGAAAATTGAGAAGGGTTCGTTCGCCTTCCAGAATAGCCCGAGTTGGGCCTTCGAGCTCGAGTACCACGTCGCGAGGCGAAACCGTCCTGCCATCCTCGAAGAGAGCTTTGATCTCGACCTCGCCGGCCTCGGGGTCGACGATCCGCAATTGGTCGAACACAAGCTTCGCCAGAGGCATTCCCGCCAGAACCCCGGCGGCCTTTGCAACCACGCGCGCGCGACTGCGGTGCCCTGGGGGCAGCACCAACCGACAAGTGAGGTCACCCGAGCCGATGTCTTCTTCGAGTGCCAGTCGAACGATCCTGGATGCGGCCTCTAACGGAAAAATTTTCATGACTCCCTAAATGGAGTAATCGAGAGGGATGGAGCGCACCCGGAATGCGATACGCCAAATATGCCCGATTGCGGAATTTAGGATAAAAGCCGTAGAGTAGT
>JBDKGS010000024.1:0-23832 GCA_039798065.1 Fibrobacterota bacterium
CGCGATCCTGGTTGTTTTCCTCGGCGCAGGCCTTCACGCATTCCATGTAGCCTTTGCACTTGGAGATGTTGAAGGCGTACCCGAACAACACGTCCTTGCGGGGCTTGGTGGTGCGGATCCGGACATCGACGCCCTGTTCCAACCATGCCAACCTCTCCAGACGCTTCACCGTGTCACGACGTTCTTCGTCGGTCATGATCTGGTAGTTCTTGCGCAGGTATTCCTTGAACTTCAGGCGTTCCGCCTCATCCTGCGGCGACTCTTTGGGCTGGTCGGAAGGCTTGTCCGCATCCGATCCCGAAACCCCCATCAAGGCCGCGCCGGCACCCACCACCGCCAACGTCCCGAGCATGGCGCGACGGGAATTGTCCACCGGGGCATCGCAGGAGCACCCACCCGAACAGCCAGACTTTTCCGCAGGTTGGTCATCCTGGGAGCCACCGAAGAATTTCATCAACTTGCTCATGGATGTTTCTCCGACACCGGTTCGCGGACCGGCGCGCTGTTCATGGGCTCGATCACCGGCATTTTCACAGGAAAGAGCGGATCGTGGGGGTTGTGGCAACCGGTGCAACTTTGCACCACGCGCGGCCCTGCCCAACCACCCAAACGCTTGCCGTGGGAGCCGATGCTCCAATCGGTGGCTTGGCGACTGTGGCACTGCGCGCACAACAGGTACGGGTGATCCCAGCCGATGCTGTCGCCACGCAGCGTGCGCAGCGACATCCCCTTGTCGGGCGCGTGGCAGGTGAAGCAATCCATGGTGCTGGAACCCGCGTGGTGCATTTCCAGTCCCCAATGCGCCTTCTGAGCCCCTTGACGTTTTCCGTCGGGTTTGAAATTGGCGGTGTGGCAGTCGGTGCAGGGGAACTTGCGGATCTGGTCGTGGCGGGTGGCCACTTCGAAATCGGTGGCGGCCTTGCCCTTGAACAAGCTGGCGACGCGCTTGCCCTGGTAAAGATTGTTCGACTGATCAGCGGGAATCGGATCGGCCACGGTGTCGGTGGATTTGCGCAGACGTTCGAGCAGCGACTCATGCTCGCCCGGACGGCAAGCGCCCAAGCCAGCCACCACGGCCATCAAAGCCGCCAGCGACAGAATTCGTCCAAAGGTCATAACTTGCTCTCCGGAAAAGTTCCGTCGGAATTGGCCGGCACGTGGCATTGGCGGCAGTTGGTGCGTCCAGGATGCGTGGTCCGAATTTCCACCGGCGCCGAGGGGCCTGCGTGGCATGCCAGACAATTTCCGCGGTATTGGAGGGAGTGCGGAATGGCAGGAGGTCCAGCTGGTTGCGATCGATCGTTCAGCGCCGGATAGGCGGGAGTTTTCCATCCCGAGGGACGGAATGCATCGCCACCATCACCGGGTACGTGGCATTGCCGACACGAAGTCCATTCCGGATGCGGAGTGGGCGGCGCGTACCTCTGCCATTTCTCGACCCATCCCCCGTCGCGGTGGCAATTCAGACAATTTCTGGTACCAGTCCGTTCGTTCTCGGGACTGACCGCGTGGGGAATCCAAGGCGGTGCACCATCGAAGGCGCGGTGCTTCCTGATTTGTTCCAGGATTCGAGCCGAACCCATCCTGGGAGCCGAATCCGACTTCCTGTAACCCATCTGCAGGTCGCGGTACATGCCACCTTGCTCGGCGTCGTGGGCCCGCGAACTGGAATCGGAAACGATTTCGGTTCGCTCGGCGTCCGATGTCACTTCTTGTCGGCAGCCCCAGACCGCCAACATGGCCGTGCAGACCAAAGGAAAAAACATGATCCTGCGCATCGGGCGATCAGGCCTTTTCCACGCGCACGGAACACTTCTTGTAGTCCGGCTGCTTGGAGATCGGGCAGTGGGCATCCAGAGTCAGCTCGTTGATGAGAAGCTTCTCGTCAAAAAACGGCACGAACACCTGGCCCGGCTCCGGGACACCACGTCCGTCCACCGATGCGGGAAACACCATGGTGCCGCGACGGGTGGTCAAGCGAACCTTGTCTCCATCCACGACGCCCATCCGTTTGGCATCGGCGGGATTCAGCTCGACATACGCGTGGGGCACGGCGCGATGCAGGACCGGAATCCGTCGTGTCATGGAGCCGGAGTGCCAGTGCTCCAAAACCCGCCCGGTGCAAAGCCAAAATGGAAATTCCTTGTCCGGCGACTCGGCGGCGGGTTCGTAGGGGCGCAACCAAAGATTCGCGCGGTGGTCGGCGTTGCCGTAGAAATCCCAAGTGTTGCCGGAAGCGGCAGGATCGAATTTTCCATGGTAGCGCCACTTGGTGGATTTGCCGTTCACGTAGGGCCAGGGCAATCCCGGATTCTTCTTCAGATCGGCGATGGGGGCCATCCCGTGTTTCTTGCCTGCCTGGTGTTTGCAGTATTCCTCGTAGGCCTTTTCGTTGTAGTTCTCGCGCGTCCACGGGAATTCCTTGGTGAACCCCAGGCGGTGCGCGACCTCGATGAGCTGCCAACCATCGGCCACCGCGTCACCGGGAGGCGGCACGAGTTCGTTCCAGTGCTGGGTACGACGTTCGGAATTGCCGAACAAGCCCTCGCGCTCGATCCACATCGCGCTGGGCAGGACCACGTCGGCAATTTCTGTCGTCGGCGTGGGGTAGACGTCGCTCACCACGATGAACCGATCTTCCTTCTGGGTCGCCTCGCGATACCGCTTGAGTTTGGGCATGGTCACCATCGGGTTGGTCACCTGCACCCAAAGGAAGCGGATGTCGCCGCGGTCCAGGCCGCGGAAAATCTCGACGGTGTGCAACCCCGGCTTGGGGTTGATGCGTTCGACCGGAACCTGCCAGATTTCGGCAGCATGCTTGCGATCCTCCTCGTTCGTGACCACGCCGTGCGGCAGACGATGCGCAAGCGTGCCCACCTCGCGGACCGTGCCACAAGCCGAGGGCTGGCCGGTGAGCGAAAACGGACTGTTGCCGGGAGTCGCGATCTTGCCGGTCAGAAGGTGCAGGTTGTACACGAGGTTGTTGATCCACGTGCCGCGCACGTGCTGGTTCATCCCCATGCACCACAAGCTCATGACACGTTTTGACGGATCTCCGTACAGGCTCGCCAAGTACCTGATGTTCGCCGCGCTGACACCGCTGATCTTTTCGACCTTTTCGGGGGTGTAGTCCTTCAGGAATTCGCGGTATTCATCGAGGGTCGTCGCGACCGGCTCGTCCTTGAAGTTCTCCTTGTCCACCAGGCCGTAGCCGATGTTGGTCTTCCCCTTGCGGACGGTCACGTGTTTGGCGAGGAAGTCGTTGTTCTGCCAGCCCCTGGCGAGGATCTCGTGCGCGATGCCGTTGGCCAAGGCCAGATCGGTATTGGGCTTGAAGATGATGTGCTTGTCCGAAGCATGGCTGGATCGGGTCGTGCGGGTGGACAGATCGATCAGTTTGACGTTCGCGCTGTTCTGCTTGCGTTCCAGCATGCGCGAGAAAAGAACCGGATGCATCTCGGCGGGATTGTTTCCCCAGGTCACGAAGATGTCGGCGTGGTCGAAATCGTCGTAGCAACCCATCGGTTCGTCCATGCCAAAACTTGTCATGAACCCGGTGACCGCCGAAGACATGCACAGTCGCGCGTTGCCTTCCAGATTGTTGTTCCCCAAGCAGCCTTTCATGAACTTGCTCGCCACGTACCCGTCGGGAATTGTCCACTGGCCCGAGCCATACATGGCGATGCTGTCCTTGCCGTACTTCGCCGAGATTTCCTTCATCTTGGCAGCCACGAGGTCGAGCGCCTCCTTGAGGGGGACGGGGACGAGCTTGCCATTCTTGCGCACCAGCGCGTTGGTCAGGCGATCCTTGCCGTACAGGGCAAGGATCGCGTGGAAGCCTTTGACGCAAGCCAGCCCGCGATTCACCGGCGAGGCTGGATCGCCCTTGACCGCAACCGCCACCCCGTGCTCTACGGCAACCAAAAGACCGCAACCCGTGCCGCAAAACCGGCAAGGTGCCTTCTGCCAGTGCAATCCTCCGTCGGAAGCCTTCTCCTTGGCTTCTCCGGCAAAGGCCGCCCCCGGAACAAGTTCCGCCACGGTGCTGATCGCGGCAGCGGCGGCCATTTGCTTCAGGAACGAACGGCGGGTGGTGTCGGTGGGGTTCATGGAGTCTCCTCGGCATGAGCAAAGACCAGCGCGGCTTGGGCCACGCTTTCCAGGGATTGCAAACGATCGCACAGCTCCTTGTCGGACCGTGCATCGGGCGTGTCGGTCACCAGGACCGCGATCTGTTTGACGGAATCCGGCAAGAGCTCGCAACCCTCGATGGATTCGACGTCATGGAGCATCTGTTCGAACGATCCTGTCGTGGGGAACAGGATCCAACTGGCGATGGGCATTTGGGATTTGCGCTTCGAAAATACCGTCAGCTGGATCGCACGGTCGGACCGTGTCTCGCTCCAATTGTTATGACAATAATTCTATACTCGCAGCTATTTAATTGCAACATATTTTTTCATTCAAGATCCAACAATCCATTGGCAAACAACCCGATCACCGGCTTGCGAGGGAATTTACGGGGCGAGTCGTCCCGTAAATTCAACCGCCGATGGTGTGCATCGCTTGGCTTATGGAAGCGATCCGCCCGATCGGCTTGAGGCGCGCAACTTGCCGCAAAATGTCGGGCAATTCCTGTCGATCCAGGCCGCGCAACGACACGCCTTCTTCCTTGAACAAACAGGCACGCAGAGTCCCTTTCGCCGACAAGCGCAGTCGGCTGCAACCGCCACAAAACGGCACCGATTCGCTGGCGATGAAGCCCAAACTCGCCCCCGCCTGGGATATTCTCTTGAACGCCGTGGCGTCGTCTTCCACCTGAACCGGGATCAAGGGCGAATGCAGCTCCAATCGAGCCAGCATCTCGGAGGCAGCCACGAACCGCTGGTCAAAAAATGGCAGGGCCTCGCCAATGCGCATCAGCTCCAGGAACCGGACTTCCACACCTTCCACGATCGCAAAGTCGTGGAATGCCTCCAGTTCGTGGTCGTTCCAACCGCGCATGACCACCGTGTTGATCTTCACCAGCAGACCGGCATCCCGTGCGGCACGGATCCCCGAAAGCACCGAAACGAGGTCGCCCGCACGGGCCATACGTCGGAAATTGTCGGGATCCAGACTGTCCAGGCTCACGTTGACGCCGTGAAGTCCCCACTCGGCAAGAGATCTGGCGTGCCTCGCCAGATGCGAACCGTTGGTGGTGAGCCCCACGCGCAAACCTGGAATTTCACAGATGCGCCGGGCGATTTCGGCGAACTCGGCACGCAACGTAGGCTCGCCGCCGGTGATGCGCACGGCTTCGATCCCGATGTTCGCGAGATCGGAGACGATGTCGACGATTTCTGTCGGGGAAAGCAGTTCGTCGCGACCGGCGAAAGTCGCGTGTTCGGGCATGCAGTACACGCAGCGCAGGTTGCAGGCCTCGGTGAGGGAAACCCGCAACTTGCGCAGCCTGCGTCCATGCTGGTCGATCAGCGCATCGGAAACAACGGATGCCAACGGAGCGTTCACCACGGATGGAACCCGACCACGGAGCCTGCAACGACGGATTCCGCCCCGGGGAGGATTTCCACGAACCCGTCGGATCCCACCACCCCAGCCCAATCGCCCGACCCCGTCACCGGGACAACCTTCGCGTATTGCGAGACACCCTGGCGTTCGAGTTTCACGGGCACGAACCGGGTTTTCTTCGGCGCCGACTTCACGTCTTCCTGGAGCACGACCTGGAAAGCGCGAGCCTGAAAACCCGCCGAGCGCTCCAGGATGGGCCGCACATGCCGGACAAAACATGTCAAGGCGGACAACGGGTTGCCCGGCAAGCCCGCGACCAATCCGCCTTTTGGCGACATGCCCATCCACAACGGCATTCCCGGTTGCTGCGCGAGGCCGTGGAACAGCTTCTCCACTCCCACCGATTCGAGGATCCCGGGAATCAGGTCCCATTTGCCCATGGAGACCCCACCGGACAGGATCACCGCATCGTTTTCCTTCACGAGACGCGACAGAACTTGTCGCAGCTTCTTTTCGTCGTCGGGGATGTGGCGGATCTCGGGCCGCCCCAAACCAGCCAACTCCAGGGAAGCGGCGATCCCCCACACGTTGGATTGCCTAACCTGGTGCGACATTGGAACCCGGCCGGGCTCCACCAATTCGTCGCCACTCGAAACCAGCACAACCTGCGGAAGGCAAGCAACTTTCGGGCGCACGACGCCCAACGAGGCCAACGCCGCGATTTCGCCGGGTCCCGCCAAGGCAGGGGTCTTGATCACCAATTCGCCAGCCTTGCGGTCGCGACCAGTCTCGTGGACATTCGCTCCTTTCGCGAATTGGTCGGCCAGGAAACGGACACGCCCATCGTCGATCCGTTCGGTCTTTTCGACCTGGATCACCGTGTCGCAACCTGCAGGCAGCACGGCTCCAGTCATGGCCTCCATGCAACCCTGCGGATCGGTCAAGGTCCCACGCGGATGCCCCGCGCGTGCCGCACCTTGCACCTGGAATTCGCGCCGACCCGCCTGAAAGGAATCCCAAGCGAATGCATAGCCGTCCATACAGATTCTGTCGAACGCGGGAACCGGTCGATCGGCGACCACGCCACCGATCAGGAGACGCCCCCCTGCCTTCGCAAGATCCACCGATTCGAAATACACCGGGATCTGGAAACAGGAAAGCATCTCGTCGGCTTCTTCCACCGACATCGCTCCGTCTCGCCCCGGACCGCCGGACAGGAAGGAATTTGTCATGTCTCAGATTTCCTGGGTTTTGGCGCTATGTGCTCGCGCCACGAAAGAGGCGATCGTCCCATCGGATGGGATCCGGTGCTTCCCCAAAAACGCCGAATGGGCTGCGCTCGGTCAACAATCGCAAAACTGGTGCTCTGTGCCAAAATCTACCAAGGTTCGCAGGCAACGTCCGTCACAAACAGCGGATCCACAAAAGGGAATTCGCCGTTTTGCGCGACAGGTCATGCGAACGCCTTGATCATCCAAAAGACGGTCCAGATCCCGAAGCTGGTTTCCAGCCAGCCAGCGGCCTTCCAACTCATGCCACGACGACGTCCCAAAGGCGCCAGCGACAATCTCGCAAAAACCGGGGTCAACGCGAACAGGGTCGGCAGGAATTCGAACGACAAATATTGGCAAATACCGACGGTGCCGATGGCAAGACCGGATAACCACCCAAGCGGCACCAGGGACCGATGTTTGCCAGGCATGACGGCCTGCACAAACACCACACCGCCGCCAAATCCAAGCCCCAGGACCCACCACGACCAAACCAGCTCATGGAGTGGAGCCGCCCGCGAAGCCAGGACCAACGCCGCGCAACCTGACAAAGCCGCCGCGCCAGCCAAATGTGCACCGAACGCGGCCAGACGAACACGAGCGGCGACCCGCTCGCGCTGACGCAGACCTTGCGCCAAAAAACCGAAGGTCCCGACCACCGCGCCAACCAGGGCGAACCTCGCGCCAAGAGAATGCACCACAGCCAGCGACAGCGCCGCCGACAGGACGGATTCCGTCTTCCAGATCCATCGAGGCGCTGCCATTTCCAGCCATGCCGCCTGCGCCAAGAAGGCTAGCACGACGGAAATTGTCACCAACAGGGCGACCATCCCCGCTGGCGAATCCCCGACGTTCCAACCCGCGACCAGGGCCAGGGTCGTCATGACCCAAGCCCCGTGCTCCCTGGGAAGCGGCAGTCGCAACGGGTGCTACCTAGGCTTGCAGCGCCCGGATGCGCGCATGCAGCACTTCGTTCTCCAGATGCACGTGGGCCCGCGTGTTGCGGTCGAGCTCCTGAAGAGCGTCGTACAAGGCGCGCCAGGTGTTGCAGGCGTGTTCCGGCGGACGGAATCCGTCCGTTGCCTTCACAAGCCCTTCCAACAAGGCGCCGACCACCAGGTGTTCACGCTCCATGACACCGACCGGGCCTTCCAGCGAATCCACTGTATGGCAACCCAGCTGGACCATCCCTGTGCTTTCCAGATGGAGCGCGGCCGGGAACAGAATCTTCTCTTCCTTCTCCAGGTGCGGCACCATCTCCTGCATCAGTTCATCGAACAACCGGCCCGCCTCGACGGTTTCTGGCGCATGGTCGCCATGCACACGCGCCACCTTGCTGGACAACTGCGCGATGCGAGGGAGATTCTCCTTGAGCCAGTCGTGATGGGCGGTCAGAATATGTCCGATCAGCTCCTTCATCGAAGCATCGCGCCAATCGCGATCCTGGGCCACCACAGGCAGCGCCTCCAGCGAAGACAAGAACGATTCGACGTCGATTCCGGCCTGCGAAGCGGCCTCGCGCAGACTGCGCTTGCCTCCGCAGCAATAGTCGATCCCGTGGCTTTCAAACAGGCGCGAGCGCGAAGGACGTTCCGCAACCAGTTCACCGATGGTACGTTCCAACAACGAGTTCATGGCTGTTCCTTTCGAGCGAGAATTTTCACGACCAGAGTGGTGAAGACCGCGGCCAAGATCAGCAAGGCAACTCCAAACACGATATCCCCCGGCACGCGCATCCATTTGAGCGTGGTCATGACGGGCGTGTTCAGGAATTCAGCCGATCGCGCCGACCACAGACCCGTGTCGATCGATTCTGCAGTCTGCAGAATTCCGATGGGCAGCAGGGAAAGCAGGACCATCGCCGACAACCCGATATTGAGTCCCCAGAACGACCAACGCAGCGGCTTCTCGGGAAGCTCGCCAGGCCAAGCGGCGCGCAGGCAGAACAGCACGAAGGCCAACCCCAGGAACCCGTACACGCCGAACAGCGCGGTGTGCCCGTGGACCGGAGTCAGATTCAATCCCTGCATGTAGTACAAGGCGATCGGGGGATTGATCAGGAATCCGAACAATCCGGCGCCGACAAAATTCCAGAACGAGACGGCCAGGAAGAAGTAAACGGGCCACTTCCAACGACGCATCCAAGCGATGTCAAGATGGCGAATGGTCGATGCGGCTTCGAATCCAACCAATGTGAGCGGAACGATTTCCAGCGCCGAGAAAATGGAACCCAACGCCACCACCGACATCGGTGTGCCGGTGAAGTAGAGATGGTGGAATGTCCCCAAAATGCCGCCGCCCAAAAAGACGGCCGTGGCCACCACGGCGGCGCGCCCTGCGCTGCGGGGATTCACCAAACCCATTTTCGCGAACAAAAACCCGATCGCCGCCGTCGCGAAGACTTCGAAGAATCCTTCCACCCAAAGGTGGACCACCCACCAGCGCCAGTATTCGGCCATGGAAAGATGCGTGTGCTGTCCCCACATCAGGCCTGCTCCGTAGAACATGCCGATCGCGCCCGCCGAAAGGCTGAACAGCCAAAGCAACGACTTGCCTTCGGGCTGTTTGAACGCCGGAGCCAATCCGCGCATCACCAGGAAGAACCAGAACAACAATCCGCCAAACAACAGGATCTGCCAAAATCTGCCAAGGTCCACGTACTCGTAGCCCTGGTGACCGAACCAGAAATTGACATCAAGGCCCAGTCTTTGCATCACACCCAGCCATTCGCCGGCCATCGATCCGAACACGACCACCACCAACGCGCCCAAGAGGATGTGCACCCCCAGCGCCTGGCCCTTGGGCTCGCGTCCCGCGACGGCGGGAGCCAGGAACAATCCCGTTGCTAGCCACGAGGTCGCGATCCAGAAAATGCCAAGCTGAACGTGCCATGTGCGACCCACACCGTAGGGCAGATATTTGGCCACATCCAAGCCGTAGAACCCATTGCCTTCCACGCCATAGTGGGCGACCACGCCACCCAAAGTCACCTGCACCACCATCAAAAGACTCACGACCGCGAAGTACAACAACGAAGCTTTCATGGATGCCGTGAGCACGATGCCGCGCAGCGGATCGCTGGACGGAATCTGGTGCGGCTCGCCGTTCTTGGCGCTCGCGTGCCACCAGACCAACCCCGCGACACCCGCCAGCAGAACCAGGACGGATGCCATGGACCAAAGCAGGATGGCCGACGAGGGAATGTTCCCCGCAAGCGGCTCATGCGGCCAGTTGTTGGAGTACGAAATTTTCGAGCCGGGACGTTCGGCGGCGCATGCCCACGAGGCCCAGAACAAGAACGCATCGAGTGCCGCCAGCTTGGCGGTATCGGTGACCGACGCGTCGCGCAAGGCGTAGGCGCTGCGCAACTTGCTTTCCGAAGCGGCACCGCCGAACAGATCGCGGTAGTGCCCGCCCACTTGACGCACGGCTTGCGCCCGTGCAGCAGAAATTGTCAAGATTCCGGTCGCGGCATCGTAGCCGTTCTGGCGCAGAAGCAACTTGACAGAATCTGGCGAAATCTTCAGTTCACCCAAAGCCACGGCTTCGCGGTGCAAGCGATCGGCCGACCAGTCGGGAGCCAGGTAGGCGCCGTGTCCCCACACCGAACCGACTTCCTGTCCGCCCATCGACTGCCACACGTTCTGGCCATCGCGAATTTGTTCGCCTGTGAACAATACGCTGCCGTCGACGGCGACCACGCGTTCGGGACGCGGAGGGGCTTGGCGCCAAATCTCGGTTCCACCCCACAAAAGGACCGCGAAGGAGAGCGCCGCAACGATCCCCAGGATGGTCCAAGCTCGTCTGTCTGTCATGTTCAACTCCATTGGCCGCTTTGCAGGAGATCGGACAAATGCCTTCGGGATGGACGGACCATCGTAGTAGGAAGACCTTCAAGATCCCTGTGATCGCCCAAGGCTCGTTTTGCGAACATTGGACTGTTTGAGGATATAAATATACACAGTTATTTAATTAAGGCAAATCGCATCCACAAACCGCGCCAGCTTCGATGGCTGGGATTAGCTTGGTGACCCATGAACCAGAATCTGACACATGTGGACGAAACCGGTCTTCCATCGATGGTGGATGTCGGGGGTCGCGAGGCCACCCGGCGCGAAGCCACCGCCCAAGCCATCGTGATTTTGCCCCCCGAAGTGCAGGCCCTGGCCAAGGACGGCGAAATCTTCGCCCCCAAGGGCCCGGTCTTCGCGACAGCCATTGTCGCGGGAACCCTCGCCGTCAAGCGCACATCCGACCTCATCCCCTTTTGCCATCCGCTGCCGGTGGAAAAAATCCGGATCCGCTGCGAACTGGTGGATGGAGCCGCGGTCATTTTCTGTACGGTGGCCTGCACGGCCCGCACCGGAGTGGAAATGGAAGCGCTGACTGGCGCGTCCGTGGCGGCCTTGACGGTTTACGACATGTGCAAGGCACTCAGCCTTGGCATGGAAATCCGCGAAGTCAAGCTCCTGGAAAAAACCGGCGGCCGGAGGAACTACTCGACCGTTTGATCAGCCGTGGGAGTGTCCTTCGTGGTGATGCGCATGGGTGTCCCCATGATCGTGGCCCTGCGCGCACGCATCGCACCTCACCCATTCATGCGTCCCATCGGCGAAGAATTCCTTTTTCCACACCGGCAGCGAGATCTTGATCTCGTCGATGATCCATTCGCAAGCCGCCAAAGCTTCACGCCGATGCGCACTGGAAACGCCGATCCAAACCGCCACGCCGCCGATCTCCAACGGCCCGACCCGATGCACCGCCGCCGCCTTGTGCACACCGAACTTTTCCACCGCTTGCATCAGGATACGCGTGCCTTCCTTGACACACAAGGCCGGATAGGCGTCGTAGGCCAAGCGAAGCACCGGTTTGCCTTCGTGGTGGTCGCGTACCCACCCCTCGAAACTCGCGAAGCCACCGCAATAGGGATCGCGCAGCAGAGCCTGCAGAGCGGCGGTGTCCAGGTCGTCCGTGGACAACGAGAAGTTGACAGAATCCGTCATCACCGTCTAGCCTCCCGATACCGGCGGCAGGAAGACCACCGTGTCGCCGTCGGCCAAGGCATGGCTCCATTCCGAGAACTCGTCGTTGACGGCCACCGAGAAATGGACGGGATCCAGTCCGAACCCGTGTTTGCGCTCCAGTTCGTGCCACAGCCCCAGAGGATCGACGGATTCCGTCGCGACGGTTTCCGAATCGACCCTGGTGCGGTCGCGCAGAATGGCGAAGTAGTGGACGGTGACGTTCATGTGGAGCTCCGGGAAATGTCTCGCAACGCCGATTCGCGTTCGACAGGGGTGTTGGCGTTGAACAGAATCCGTCCTCCCGGAGAGGGCAGCGGATTCGTTCGGCTGTTGATAAGCACCTTGCGCGGGCAACGGTAACCCATCGCCAAGAACTGGAACGCACGCAGGCGCGACTTGGGTTCCCACAACGAAAGCATGGGCTCCGGAAAACGAGCATCGGAATCGAGGAATACGGTGGCGTTGCGGAACGGATCGCGCGAATTCAGAAGGGTTTCGATGACGGTACGATCCACGAACGGCAGATCGCACCCCACCACCAGCCAGGCGGCGGTCGGATCGGTCTCCAAGGCCGTGAGAATCCCACCCAACGGACCGTATCCCAAAAAGCGGTCGGACAAAATCCGACTTGATTCGACGCCCTCCGGCGGATTTTGTCCCGGTGCGCGCGAAACGAGCGGATCGAGATCCATTTCCAGCATGAGATCGCACAGCCACGAGCCTTGCGACTTGTCGCGATAAGCCAGCGTGGCCTTGTCCTCCCCCATGCGTCGGCTTTCGCCACCCGAGAGCACCAGACCTCGCACCTTCGGGATCCGTCGCGCCCAGAGCGAACGGACAAATTCTGCAATTCCAGCTATGTCGTCGCGGTGGAAGGAGGGAAGAGTCGAATCCGGTGCATCGCCCGCGTAGACCAGCCCTTCCACCGCATGGAATCGACCCTCCAACAAATTCCGCCAGGCCTCCCCCGCTTCGTCCAGGACCAGCAGCTTGGGGATCTTCGAGTCGCGGAATCCTTCCAGAAAAACCGCATCGCATTCCGAAAGACGCGATTTCCACTCGCGAAGCTCCAGCGGCCCGTGCACCAGATGCGCCGACATTTCCTGACTGCGGATGCCGACCTCGGAGCACCCCGCCGCCGATAGACGGAAAGTGTCCTTGCCTTCGCGGTCCATGCCCACGCGATGCGCGTCGCTTTTCAAGAAGCCTATCCGCAAAGGCGCGAGCGCCGGAACCAACCTCTCCAAGAGCGTGGTCTTGCCGGAACCCGAGAAGCCCGACACGGCCAACTCGAATGGATGGACCTCGCAGGATTCCACCCACGCGCGGTCGAGCCCGCAGCCTTTGTGTTTTGTGTCGTCCGTCATCAGACCATTGATATACACAACCACGGCAACTCGCGAAACAGGATATTCCCCTCCATTGTTCGCTGAATTCCATCCACCTGGATGTTTGGTTCCGCCCCCCCCTCGGCAACGCCCGTGTCAAACCGCACGGGGCGCCGTGCCCCCCGGAAGATCCGATCCAGCCCCACCCTCGTGCCCCGCGGCCCTGCTCTTGAAATCGCGTGCGCGCCACCAGAACGCCAAAGCCCAGGCGGAAATCGACGCGACGAACAAGAATGGACGGATTTTTTCATCAGGGAACCACGCCGAGACACCCCCGATCCCGACCAAAAGCAGACAGAATCTGCCCGAGCTGCGTACGTATGCTCCGAGCCAGGGAACCATGCCGGATCCACGCCAAAGCAGGATCAGGCAAACCGCCCCTTGGACAAGAAACGACGCGCAATACGCGAGCACACCGCCCGTCGCGCCCCAAACGGGGATCCACCAGAAATTGCATCCCACGTTCACTCCGAAGCCCGCGATCTGCGCGAGCATCCAGGACCGGCTGTTCCCCAACCCTTGGAGCATCACGCCGCTCAGGTCTCCGAAGACATTGAGATAGGTGAAAAAGGCCAACATCACGACACCGACATACCCCGTGCGGTATTCCGCGTGCACGAGCTCGAGCAACGGCGCACCCCAGAACACCAGAACGATGAACAACAGCCCGATCAGGTTCCCGATCATCCAGATGGTGTGGTTCATCCGTTGGCGCAAGGCGTTGGTGAGCCGTCGAGCACCATCGCGGGAAAATGCCGACAAGAGGATGCCCTCGAACGATTGGCGGATGGCCATGAGGCTTCTACCGATCATCATGATCACGTTGTAGATCTCCACGGCGCGGATGTCCGCCAAGGCGCCCAGCATCATGAGATCGACCCGACCGATCAATCCGGCCATCAGGTCGGATCCCATGATCGGAAGACTGAACCGCCAAAGCTCTCGAGGCGGAATACCGGGCCTCCCGAACGAGGTCGCCGCCGCCCGGTGGACCTTGACGAAGACAAAAATTGCCACCGCCGCGTTCGCGAGGTTCCCCAGGAAGAACCAAAAGGGCAACCCCAACGACGATCCTGAAAAATGTCCGATCAATCCTCCTCCGAACACCACCAGCGGCAGGACGATGTTCTTGCCGATGATCTTGCCCAGCATTTCCTTATGGTTCAGGTTGGTCTGGAACACCACTTCGGAAAGCGCCAACAACGGAATGGAACCCGCCAGGAACAACAGCTCCAACCATTTCAGGTCCATTCCTCGAACGGAGAGAAACGCCGTGCGCGACATCACCAGCATCGCCAAGAAGCCAACCATGGACGAGGCGACCACCATTCCCATCGCGGAGATCAGATCCTTGCGGTAACGCGCCGCGTTCGCCTGGCCGTACCACCAGATCAATCCACGATCCAATCCCATCAGGCTCAATCGAAACAGCAGGTAGACAAGCGATTCCGCGAACTTGAACGTCCCCCACTGCCCTCCCGCGTAGATCCCGGCGCAAGCCAGGACCAGAAGTGGCTCGACCGGGCGCAGAAGGTTGTCGATGAACACCATCCGCGCACCCCACCGAAGATCGAAGGCCTCCTTGGCTGGTACAGTTTCCTCCATCCCCGCTCCTCCCCGATCCCATCGTGACAATTTCTGATCGACTCCGTCCTTCATCGCCGGCTCGCGACCGACCGCCTCCAACCTTCCCGGGCGCTCCAATACGCCACGCGCGCATCGATGCGTCCTCCCCGGGCCTGCTGGAGCAGGACTTGCGCCTCGAGCAATTCGGAAATTGTCGATACCCCGGCGCGATGGCGTTCGTCCTCATCCTTGAGGTTGGCTTCGGCCTGCGCCACCGCCTCGTCCGATACCAGGACCGTTCGATAAGCGGTCGCCAGGTCGTCCCAATCTTTGGCAACACCCATCGCGACCAGGCGCTTGGTATCCGCCAAACGCACTTGCGCGATCCGCGCTTTCGCCTTCTGGCCCGCCAGATGGTGTGCTCCGCTCCAGATTTCCGTGACTGGCACGCTCGCCATCGCGAAGACAACGGCGTTGGACGAAGCGCCCATGCCCCCCACATCGGTGCGCAACCAGTTCGCTCCGACAGAAAGCGTCGGGAGCATCTCCCCCCTCTTCATGTCGGATTGCAGCTCTTCCGCACGGACAGCCCGATCCAACAGATGCAGTTCCACGCGCCGATCCAACGCGCCATCGCCTTCAGCGACCCAAGCGGCGGGATCTTCCGGAACAGCCAACGAATCGGCAAGCGTGAGGATCGTGTCGTCGGCAATACCCAAGTGCCGCCGCAGATCCCGCGCCGACAACCGCATTCCGCTTTCCAATCGTCCTCGGTCCACGCGCGCTTCGCTGCGTTTGAGAGCCACCTTGAGCAGATCGTTGTTGGAAACCACCCCCGACGCCTTCGCGTCGCGCACCCTGCGTTCCAGCGCGGCCAGCAGGCTGTCGTAGGCGTCCAAGGTCCGACGTTTTTCGGCAAGTGCCAGGAGTTGCCAATATTTGTCTTCGGCCTTGCCCACCGCGTCGCGGCGCGCCATTTCTTCCTTGTCGCGGGCGATTTCCACTCCCAACGCCGCCAGCCGGTTGCCGTTGACCACTCTCCCACCCGCGAAGACTGGCTGTACCGCCGACACCAACAGGACATTGGCCTTGTCGGCCATCGACATCCCTCCTCCGGGCATGTAGGCGAACTGGGTGGCATTCGCCAGGTTTGCTGGATTGCCATCGAACACCGGCAGATTCCCGCCTTGCGTCTTGATGTTCACCAACGGATCCTTGGCCGCCATCGCCACCGCACCGGCGGTGATCTGCGGAAAGAAATTGACGAAGGCCGCTTTCCGGGTCTGTTCGGCCGATTCCGTCTCCAACCTGGCCTGCACCAGATCGGCGTTGTTCTCACCTGCCAATTTCCGACACTGCTCCAAGGTGAGCGGAGACTCGGCCCAAACCAGACCGGCACTCAGCAAGATCAGGAAGGACTTACGCATGGTGGGCCTCTTCTGGAACGCCGGAGATGGCGGTTTCATTTTCTGTCAGCAACCAATAGGCCACCGGCAGGACCAGGAGGGTGAGGATCATCGAGAAGACCAACCCAAAAGCCGTCACGGCTCCCAGCGGCCCCCACAGGGTCGATCCCGAGGCGATCATGGGAACCACGCCCACCGCCGCCGCCATGGATGTCAGGAAGATCGGGCGCATGCGTCGTTTGCCGGCAGCCATCGCCGCATCGAACGGACGAAATCCGTCATGGCGCAGCTCGTCGGCGTACCCGACCAGGATGATCCCGTTGCGCACCACGATGCCCATCAGCCCGATGATCCCGAGGAACGCCGTCATGCAAAACGGGTATCCCGTCACGACCAATCCGAGCGCTGCACCCAACAGCGACAACGGCATGGTCATCATGATCAGGACCGTTTTGCGCAACCGCCCGAACTGGCACAACAGGATGAAGAACACCAGGAAGATTCCCGTGATCAGCGCCAACACCATGGGCAGGTACGTGTCGCCCGACGCCTCCTTTTCGCCACCGTAGGAGATGCTGACTCCGGCGGGGAATTTCTCCTGCGACACGATGTTTTCGATCTGTTTCTGGATGTCGCTGGCGAACACTTCGCGTCTTGAATCCACCCGCAACGTGATGCACCGTGTCCCGTTGCGACGATGGATCGTCCCTTCCGTCCAATCCGGTTCCACCGTCGCGACCTGTTCCAGCGGGACCGAAGCGCCCAGCGGGAACGACGAGACCATCTGTTGACGGAATCCGTCAATCGTGCGCGACCGCAGCGAATCCTCCTTCAGCACCAGCTTGACCGGATGGTCGCCTTCCCACATCGTTCCCGCGGTGAGTCCGGTCGTTCCCATCGCGAGCGATGCCCCCAGAAACGATGGCGAGATCCCCAACCGACCCGCCTCGTCCCAATCCATGCCCAGCGACAGCCCCCGCACCGGCTCGCTCCAGTCGGTGCGGACCCACTCCACCCCTGGCAATTTTTGGACCTTCGCGTGCAACACGGCCTCGGTCCGGCGCAACAGCGGAATGCTGTCACCCCAGATCCGCACTTCGATCGGGGTCGACCCCAACTGCATTTCTAGCTGTTTCCAACGCACCCAGGCGTCGGGGAACATGCCCCTGCACTTGTTCGAGTATTCGTCGACCATGGCCTCGGCGGCATGGTTGTCGGTGGTGTTCACCAGGATCTGGGCGTACGACCGCGACGGCATGTTGGGGGCGTACACCGTGTGGAACCGAGGAGACCCGGCACCGACAAAGCTTGTCACCCCCGTCACACGCCGGTCGGCCCGCAGGATCGTCTCGAGTTTCCTGGTGACGGAATCCGTCGTGGCCAGCGCGCTTCCGTCGCGCAGATAGACCTCGATGGCGAACTGGTTGCGCTCGATCTTGGGGAACAGTTGCTGAGGAAGACCCGCGAAAAGCCCAAAGGCCACCAACACCGACACCACGCCAACCGCTACCGTTGCCTTGGGCCAGGCGAACGCGAGCTCGGCGGTGCCATCGTAAAGCGCCTGCATCCGGTCCAGAAAGCTCTTCTTGCCTTGTGGCTTGGCGTGCCCGACCCCGTTGCGAATCAACCAATAGTTCATGATCGGCACCAGGAACGCCGCCACTAGGAGCGAAACGAACAACGCCACGGCGATGGTCGCGGGCAGGCTCTTGATGAAATCCCCGGCGGTCCCGGTCATGAAGATGGCCATCGGGAGATAGCACACGATGATCGCCAAGGTTGCCGTGAACACCGGGAGCATCAGTTCTTTCGCGCTCTTCCACGATGCGTTCCAGCGCACCATCCCGTGGTCGAGCTTCTCCAGGTGGCTGTCGATGACGATGATCGCGTTGTCGACAACCATCCCCAGAACCACCACCAGTCCGGCCAACGACACCGTCTGGAGCTCGATCCCCATCAGGTTCAGGATCCCCACCGTGGCCAGGATGCAGATGGGGATCGTGATGGCCGCCACCCCCGCCACGCGCATGGGCAGAAACAGCATGGTCACCAGGATCACCGCCACCACAGCCAATACGAAATCGCGCATGAAGTGGTCGATGGAGTTGGCCACCGCCAACGGCTGGTCGGCGATGCGAGCGATCTCCACGCCCTGCGGAAGTCGGTTCTTGACACGGGCGATGGCCGCATCCACCTCGGCTCCGTAGCGGGTGATGTCGTTGCCCTTCGACATCTCGATGGACAGGACCAACGCCTTCTTGCCGTTGTACCGCACGTACGAATCGTTGTCCTCGTAGCCGCGCTCCAGTCGCGCCACGTCCTTCAGGCGCACGACCGATCCGTTCACCGAAAGCAACACCGTTTCGCCCAGCTCCTTTTCCGAATGCAGCACCGGCGACACGTGGATGGGCATTTCCAGGTCGGCGGCATCCAACCGCCCCGCCAGCGGAAGGATTCCCGTTCCCTGCAGCGCCTGCGCCACGCTCAGCGGACGGATCCCGTACTGCGAAAGCCTGTCACGCGACAGATGGATGCGGATGCTTTCCTCCTGCGTGCCGCTGCGCTTGAGCCGCGAGGTGGCCGGAAGTTTGCGAAGTTCGGCCTCAAGATCGCGCAGGTACAGATCCATCTCCTGCCAATTTTTGCCATCGGCGGTCAGCGTCAACAACAAGGCGCTGGTGTCCCCGAAATCGTTGGTCCCGATCAACGCGACCACCTGTCCGGGAAGGCGCATCTTCAGCTCCGCCAGTCCGTGGCGCAGCTTGGCCCAGAATGCGGGCGCTTCGGTGGGACCCACCGTCTCGCGCAGCTCCACGAAGATCACCATCTGGCCGTCTTTGGAGTACGAATAGGTCTTGGCCTTGTTGACCTCGTCGAACCCGAACAGGTAGTTCTCGACAACTCTTGTCACCTGTTCCTCCACCTCGCGGGAAGTGGCGCCCGGCATCACCGCCACCACCAGCCCCTGGCGGATGGTGAATTCCGGGAACTCCTGTCTGGGCATGTTCCACAGCGAATACCCGCCGAATGTGACCAGCACCAGGCACAGCGCGAACACGATGCGCCAGTGCACCATCCCCCATTCCACGTAGTTGCGCGTCTGGATCTTCATGGCCGCCTCACTTCCCGACCAGCACGTGCATGCCTTCGGACAGCATCGGGGTCCCCGACACCACAACTGTCTCGCCGACCGCCAAACCCGAATCGATCGCGATCCCTTCCTGAAGCAAAGCCCCGATGCGCACGCCGCGCTTGTGGATGACGGTATCCGTCAACGTCCACACGTACTTGCTGTCCCGTTCGTCCACCAGCAAAGCCGCCACAGGCGCGATCGGCGTCCCCTGGCGTCCCGGCACGGCCAGACGCACCCGCGCCAGCATCCCCACCCGCAAGGCCCCGCCTGGATTGGCCACCTCCACCTTCACCTTGTAGGTGCGCGTGAACGGATCCGCGGCCACACCGACCTCCTTCACCTTACCAGTCAGTTTTTGTCCGACCGCATCGACTTCCACCCGCGCCACCATTCCCGGCCTGATCGACGAGATGTCCTTTTCCGGAATCGACAGCGTGGCCAGCATCGTGCGGGTGTCCACCACCGTGAACGCCGACACCCCCGGCTGCGCCCTTTCCCCGGGTTCGATCGCGCGTCTGGAGACGATTCCCGTCATCGGCGACTTCAGCAAGGCGTCGTCCAGGTTCCGCCGCGCCATCGAAACCGAGCTCCGCGCCTGGTCCCGGCCGGTCTCCACCTCGACCCACTTGATCTCGGGAAGCGATCCGCTCCTGTGCATCGGTTCCATGCGCTTCCAGGCGTCCTCGGCCTGGTCCGCCTTGGCCTTGGCCATCGCCATCTGGTCGCGAAGCTGCCCTTCGTCCAATACCGCCAGAATCTGATCCTTGGTCACTTTCTGTCCTTCGCTGGCCAGCACCCTCTCCACCGATCCCAGAGTCGCGAAACTCACCGCCACCGAGGTCGCGGCGTCCAACTGCCCCGAGACCACCAGGTCCTGCGCCGAGTCCGACCCTACGATCCTGGCGACCTGCACCACTGGCGCCACCCGCCCGAGTTGCGCTTGGCGGTCGTGACACCCTGCCGTCAGCAGCAAACCGCAGATCCCGATTCCCAAAATGATACTTTTCGACGCTATTTGTTGATTCGTCGAATTTTTGATGTAAAAAGACACGCACGCACCTCCATTGTTGGGCAAAACCATCAATCACCATCTTGCTCGGCGGCCTAGATTTCCAGGAAACCAGACAGAATCCGTCCTTACCGGATCATGGACGCAATCCCCGCAGGAACACGTCCAGAATGTCCTCCAGGCTGTCCAGCGGATCCTGCGCGCTGTCGCGCAGCACCAGATCCATTTCGATGCCGCGCTGCGCGGAAAGCGTGAAAAGCACGAAGCTCTCGATGGCGGAATCCGTCATCGGCCGGAATACACCCTTCGCGATCCCTTCGCGGAGGATTTTGGCGAGCAGCGCGCGTTCCCGCAGATCGAACGAGGCGCGCAGCGACCGCATCATCACCAGCAACTGCCCGTCGCCGGAACGCAGATCCTCCGAGATCTTCGTGAAGAACTTCATGCGATCCATGGTCTGGCGCAGCGGCCCGACAAAAAATGTCCGCATCTTCCCTTCCACCGTGGTCTGCCTCTCCACGGCTTCGTGGATCGATGCCACGTTGGCGGCGATCTCGTTCTCGCCCACGCATCGGAGCAGCTCTTCCTTGCTCTCGAAGTAGTAGTAGAGGAAACTCCGCCGTTTTCCCATCGCTATCGCGATATCGTCCAGCGTGGTCTTCCTGATCCCGTAGCGCTGAAAAACTTCGTATGCCGTCTCCAGAATCGCGGCACGCATCAGCTCTTCTTTGGTCGGCGCTCCCACTGCGTTTTTTCGACTTTTCGGCGGCATTTGTCGAATTTACGTTTTCTTTGCCGCGAACGCAAGCAGTCTCTTCTCTTTTTGGGCGCCTCCCCTTAGCCGGGGCCGCCACCCTCCGGCCTACCCTCTGGTCGGTGCCGATCCGATTTTCGGGCGATTCATGAATCGCCCCTACAATCACGGCACCCGCTATCGCGGCCCTGCGGTCGGCTGGCGCTTTTGCCGCGCCCCTCCACCACATTCGATTCATCTACCTAAGCAAAGCTGCCACATCCTCGCCGTCTTGACGCAGTCAAGCAGGCAAGCGCGCACCGGATAGAGCCCCCACCAAGGATCCCACGTCCGCCGCTCCATAAGCCTGTCCTGAGCTTATCGAAGGGCGGGTCGCCAGGGCGGCCAGCCCTGGCTGCGCGGGCGTCCAGAGGGTCCGCGCATTCGGACCCTCTGGCCCGATGGGGTCACGGGGCTGTGGGGAACGGCCCCGTGAATCCCTTGCAGGCGGCAGCCTGCACAAAACGCCCAGACGCAGTCTGAAAGACAAGAAGCCTGCGCAGCAATCAGTACCTTTGCCCGCACTTCATGCCTGATTTCCAGCCTTATCTGATTCTCGACGGGTCGCTACCCATCCACGCCCGTGCCGACGAGATCGTGGCGGCTATCCAGGCGCACCCGGTCGTCATCCTGGCGGGCGAGACGGGTTCGGGCAAGACCACGCAGTTGCCCAAACTCCTTTTGAAGGCGGGGTTTGGCGTCAAGCGGCCCATCGTGGTCACGCAGCCTCGCCGGGTGGCGGCGTTGTCGTTGGCGCGTCGCGTGGCGGAAGAGATGAAGGCCGATCAGACAGCTTTTGTCGGGCACAAGGTTCGGTTCGACAACCGCACGCGGCCCGAGACTAGGGTGATCTTCGCCACCGATGGCACCTTGCTGGCCGAGTTGGGGTCCGATCCCGATCTGCGCAAGTACGACGCGATCGTCGTCGACGAAGCGCACGAACGCTCGCTCAATGTCGACTTCCTGCTGGGGGTGCTGCAACGCATCCGCAAGCGCCGGCCCGATCTGCGCATCGTGATCGCTTCTGCCACCATCGACACCGCCGCCTTCGCCAAGTCCTTCTGCGATGCAAAGGGCGTTCCCGCTCCGGTCCTGCAGGTGGAAGGGCGATCCTATCCTGTCGACGTACTCTACCGCGACGAACTCGTGGGCGACGACGACGAGGAACGCGACGACTCCTTGGCCGAACGCACCGCATCGGCTTGCCGCGACATGATGGAGATGTCGGACGGCGACCTGCTCTGCTTTTTGCCGGGCGAAAAGGAAATCCGCGAGACATTGCGCGAGCTGGAAAAGGCTCCGCCGCGCTTTACAGAAATTGTCCCGTTGTTCGGGCGGCTTTCGGCCTCCGATCAAGACAAGGTGTTCCATCCGGGCTCCAAGCGCCGCATCATCTTGTCGACCAATGTCGCCGAAACGTCGGTGACGGTTCCGCGCATCAAGATGGTGGTGGATACCGGTGTGGCCCGATTGAGCCGCTACACGCCGCGCACGCGCACCAAGCGCCTGCAGATCGAGCCCGTCAGCCAGGCATCGGCCCGCCAACGCGCCGGTCGTTGCGGTCGTATCGCGCCCGGAATCTGTCTGCGCATGTATTCCCGCGAGGACTTCGAATCTCGCGAAGCCCAGACCGCGCCCGAAGTCCAACGCGCCGACCTTTCGGAAGTGATCTTGCGTTTGTTGGACCTGAACCTTGGGCTTCCCGAAGACTTTCCGTTCCTGGACCCTCCCGACAAGCGCCAAGTCGCCGATGGCTGGCAGTTGCTTCGCGAACTCACCGCCGTGGACGACGACGGCCGGTTGACGGAAATCGGCAAGCAGATGGCGCGACTCCCGCTGGACCCACGTTCGTCGCGCATCGTTCTGGAAGCGGCGCGCGAAAAGTGCCTGCGCGAAGTCGTGGTGCTGGCCGCAGGGCTTTCCATTCCCGATCCGCGCGAACTCCCGGAAGGCAAGGAAGACGCCGCGCGCAACGCCCAGCGCCCCTTCGCCGACCGCCAGAGCGACTTCCTCACGCTATTGAACCTCTACGAGGCCTGCCAGAAGGAAATGGGCGGCGAGGCCACCGGCAACAAGCTGCGCAAATTCTGTCAGAAGCACTTCCTCAGCTACATGCGCATGCGCGACTGGCGGGAAGCGGTGCGACAGATTTCGTCCATGCTGGCCACAGAGCCCTCGCTGGACCCGTCGCTGCAGAAATCGGCGGGCGATTACGGCCAGATCCACCGGTCCATCCTGGCGGGGTTTCTGTCCAATATCTGTCGACTGGACGACGAGGCCCACGCGCGCTTGAAGAAGGGCGACAAGGACGCGCAAAAGCGCATGCAGCTCCCGTACCGCGCCGCACGCGGACGCATCGCCCACCCGTGGCCGGGGTCGGTTCTGGTGCGGGCCGGATGCGACTGGATGGTGGCTGCGGAAATTGTCGAGACCTCGCGCACCTGGGCGCGCTCCAACGCCGAAGTCGATCCGCTTTGGATTGAGCAAGTGGCCGGAGATCTGGTCAAACGCGAATACGGGACACCCTACTGGGACGACGCCAACCAGAACGTGGCCTGCGGCATGCGCGTGCTGTTGTGGGGTTTGCCGTTGGCGGTGGGTCGCCGCGGTCGCGCCAAGGACGCCGATGCGGTGGCCGCCACCGAATGTTTTTCTCGCGAAGCCCTCGTGGAAGGCAAGATCCGTGGACGATTTTCGTTCCTGGATGCCAACATCGCGTTGCGTGAACGCG